>CALGKJ010000203.1 GCA_937930535.1 uncultured Clostridia bacterium | reverse complement strand
AGGGGTTGTCCACAAACTTCTCTGCTGTAAGCTCTGGTCTGTTTAGATATCCTCTTGCCAAACCTGCACCTGATATACATAACTCCCCTGGTATCCCTATAGGCTGCAGCTTCATATCATTGTCTACTATATATATTTTTGTATTACATATAGGCTTGCCTATTGTTATTTCATTTTTCTCTGTCATATCTTCTGATGTCGACCATACTGTTGTTTCTGTTGGTCCATATAAATTATATATCTTACCTTTAAATAAGCTTTTTACCTTCGATAATAATATTTCTGTTAATGCTTCTCCTCCTAGTATTAATGCTTTTACTCCCCTAAAGCATTCCCTATTCTGCATACTATACAATAATAATTGAATCCTTGAAGGAGTGGTCTGAATAATACTTATTTCATTGGTTATAATCATATTTGCTAATAATGCTGGATCATTTTGCTCATTCTCTGAGGTGATTACTACTTTTAAGCCCGATACTAATGGCAGTAATGTCTCAAACACAAAAATATCAAAAGAAAAAGTAGTTACACATAGTACTGCACTCTTTTCTTCAATAACTATCCGCTCTTTCATTCCCTCAATAAAATTGACTACGCTTCTATGTTCTATCATTACACCCTTTGGTTTCCCTGTACTTCCAGATGTATAAAGAATATATGCTAAATTATTTGAGCAGTTGATTCCCTTTAGGTCACTTGCCTCTCCCTCATATATTCCAGCACCATCATCTAATATCACTAATTTTCCATAATATTTAACACGATCTTTTAGGCAAACTTGAGTTACCATTATTTCTACTTCACTGTCTTGCAGCATATAATCAATTCTATCTATTGGATACCTTGGATCTATAGGAAGATATGCGCCGCCTGCCTTAAGAATTCCAATGATTCCTATTATCATATCAATGGATCTGCTAATCATTATTGCTACTATACTACCTGGTCCTACTCCATTTTTCTGCAAAAGCCTTGCTAACTGATTTGATCTTTCATTTAGCTCTTTATAAGTCAATTGTTTATCTTGAAATACTATTGCAACACTATTAGGTGTTTTTCGAACCTGCATCTCAAACAATTCATGGAGCATCTTTTCGCTTTGATAATTTTTTTCAGTAAGGTTAAAATCTTTAAGCAACTTACATTTTTCTTCAAGATTTAATAGATCTATATCATCTATAATAATATCCAAATTATTGACTATTTCTTCGAGTATGCTTTCAAAATGTTCAAACATTCTCAATACAGTAAAATCATCAATTAAATTTGAATTATATGAAAGTTCTAATTCCAATCCACCTAGCTCTACAATGTTTAAGTCTATTAACCCCTTACCCATTCTATTATAAATATATTTACTGATTCTTACACAATCCTCATCAGTTACGAATTTCTCGTAACACAAACAATCCTTGTATTTTACAAGCGTATCAAACAGCTCAATTTTATTTTCTAGGCTACTATATGCTTTTGTTTCTTGTAATGAAACGTGTCTGTAGATACTGGCTTCTTTTAGCCTGTCTGCAATCTGACACATTAAGCTGCTAGCTTTCTGTTTGCTATTTATTACTAATCCCAATGGAATTATATACTCGAACAAACCTGTGATTTTTCCTTTTTCAAGGATATTCATATCTCCTTCTGATATAGAAATGCCAAATACAATGTCATCTGAATTCGTATATTTATGTTGTAAAATTCCCCATGCAGTACAAAACAGCGCTTCTAAAGCATTTTGGGTCTTATACACTCTATGGATTTTTTCATACAAAAGCTCTTTTAGTTTGTATTTGGCACTTTCCTTTTTTTCGTTTTTCTCTAAAAGAGTATTTATTGTGCTTGCTATCGATTTTGTTTCATAATTGCTGAAATGTTCTTCGTAAAATTCTTTATAACTCACTGCATTCAATCCTTCACACCAATAAATATTTTTTTGAAAACCTATTAGGCTATATGTCTCTAAAGCATTTGCCTTGTTTAGATTTTTTAAAATAAAATCCTAGTCTCTCCATTCATTTAACAATAAGCCCTACAGCAGAAAACTTAACTTATAGCATGGCTAAAGTTAAAAAATATCCAGGGACGCAGCTTTTCTCGCCTTATTTTCCATATACTGCAGCATCAAATAACCAATACTTAAATATATGACTCCTATAAATAACTCTTGTAGCATAAGTCTATACAGATTACTGGTAAAAACTCCATGCATAATACTATTAGCTATTTCAATGCTTCTTGTTAAAGGAAGAATATAAGAAATTTTCTGAAGAATATTTGGTAGTTTCTCTACTGGAAAATTTGCACCGCTAAGTGCCAAAAGAAGAGTTGCAGCGGTATTCATTATTAAATTCATATCCCTTATTCTAAGCCCCATACTACAAATCAATAAACCAAATCCTGATGCAGCAAATACAGCTATCAAAATGTTAAGTCCCAATATAGGTAAATTAACTCCGGCAAAAGAAACACCGAATAGAAGATAACCTGTAACTAAACCAATAATGACTTTAATCATCGCATCAATAATATGCATAAAAGATCTTCCTACAAATACTAAGAATTTATTTGCAGGTGCCGCAACTAGTAATTTTAGTGTTCCGAATATTCTCTCTCCCCATAAAACAAATCCAATACCGAATATAGTGTTTTTAGTGCATAAAAGTAAAGAATTACCAATAACCCACGGTGTAATATTGTCGGCCTTATAGACATACTTTGCAAGTAAGCAGAAAAAAATTAGCTGTAGAATTGGATCTATAATTTGCACAAATACATACACCTTAAAGTCCAGTTCCCCAAACAAAGCTTTAAATGATAATAGTGATTGTCTGAAGAATCTTTTTATTATATCAAATAACATCTTTACATCCTCCCCAATGAACCTTTTATTCTAATACTTTTGTCTATAATTGTATAAAAAGTATTAGACAGTAAATAATAGATCCCTGTCAGGAATACAAGTATGGCTAGTTGGAAGATGAATGAATTCACATCATCGATTCCATTAACGCTGAGTCTCAACAGCTTGACTGCCCAAGTAGGGGATAAAATAAAAGATACTGGTCTTGTCCAAATAGGCAAGATTTCCATTGGAAAAAGCATACCACTTAGTATTATTACAGGGTATCCTATACAATTTTTTAAAGCTACTGCATTTCTTGATAATGTTATTAATGCTGCTAAGATTGATGCTAAGGCAATATACGAGATTAGAGTTATTATAAAAATAATAACAAAAACTACTGGCTCTGCTATTGACATTGGGGCGTTAAAAGCAAGTTTTATAAATAGAAAGGTTATCAATAGAGAAATGGAACCAAATATAGTGTTACCTAATATTTTGCCAAATACTATGATCTTGAAATTTGTTGGAACTGATACAATTAATTCAAGCGTACCGCCTGCTCGTTCTCGGTCAATGTCTCCTGCTGAAGAAAAGCATATTGAATTCCAAATACTTGACATTCCTGTACCAAGCACAACATAAGCTATAAAATTGCTAACGGATGTATCCTTAAACATCATATATGTAATTAGTGCAAAAACGATTGGATCGATAATAATGCTATATTGGAACATTGGTCTCATGAATGATAATTTCATTTGTAATATGCAGCTTATCCAAATTGTTCTTAAACTATTTTTCATATTTACCACCCACTAACTTAATGTATGCATCTTCAAGTGTAGCCGCTCTTGTACTAACCTCTAGTATTTTGCAGCTTATTAGCATTGTAATTGCTTGTTGCATTATTTCTGACGGATTTTTGCATTGTATTTGTATTCTATGCAGTTGATCGCCATATAAGATAGATACGTCTTCTACTCCCTCAATTCTTTTAATCTGTTCAATCAGTTGATTATCAAGTTCTTGTACTGAAACTTCAAGCACTGAGGTTTCGGTGCATAGTTTTTTGAGATTTGCTGGAGTATCTAATGCAAGTATATTTCCTTTATCAATAATTGCTATCCTATCACATAGCTCATCTGCTTCATACATATAATGCGTTGTTAATAATATCGTCTTTCCACATGAAGATAAGTCACTGATTATCTTTCTAAGTTCACGTGCTCCAATAGGGTCCAAGCCTATTGTTGGCTCATCCAAGAAAATAATATCTGGGTCATTTACCAACCCACGCGCTATTTGCAGCCTTTGCTTCATTCCTTTTGAATAGGTCTCAACCTTCTCATCTGCTCTATCACTTAAACCGACCAATTCTAACAGCTCTGGTATTCTTTTATCTCTAATTTTATTATCAACTTTGTATAGATCTGAAAAGTATATTAAATTATCTCTTGCGCTAAGCCTCCAATAAATACCCCTTTCACCGCCAAAGATAAAGTTAATTAAAGGACGGAGTTTTTTTTCCTCTCCAAATACATTATATCCAAATACCTTTGCTTCTCCTGAAGTAGGTGCTAACAGTGTAGTTAATATTTTGGCAGTAGTTGTCTTTCCAGCTCCATTAGGACCAAGTAAGCCAAATACTTCACCACGCTTTACATCAAATGTAATTCCGTTTAGTGCTCTTATAATTTTTTTTTCTTTTTTTATAATACCCTTTGTTGATATGTATTCTCTTACAAGATTTTTTACAGTTACTACGTTTTCCATGTCTTGCCTCCTATAAAATAATTTTGAAACATTATTTTATATTTATTTGTCTTGTTTGGTTAATTTTGTAAAAGTTAATACTACACTATGCAGATATAAATTATTGCATCAATATCGTTCTTTTCTCCTTAATCATTTTCTTTTTAAATCATTTAATATAGTTTTCGTATATTTTACAGAATAAATATTGAAATGCCTTAATCGTGAATAATGAATGAGAGGTAGATTAACTGTCTGTTTTCTCATTAAGTACAATGAATATTTTAATACACGTGATTGAGTATTTTATCAATCAAACACCCTTATTAAATTCGCATGTTTAATTGATAATTGCTTAATCAGAATATTAACAATGTTATTTATATACTGCTCGTTACATAATGTAGTTAAAATAACAAGATCATTACCATCACAGTAATACCATTCAATACTTGATGTATCTAGCATATGCTCCAATTCAATAATTGCATTAATCTGTTCAAATCTTATATAATATCTAAATTCGTCTTTAGCACTTTCTTCAGATACTAGTTGTGTCTTTTTGTAAACTACACTATTTTTGTTTTTTACTAAATGTATTATGTTGCTCATTAATGCACTAGCTGTAGGTAACTTCCCTGCACCTATCCCTATAAAGGTAATTTCTTCTGCTGCATCATATTTTATTGTAACTGCGTTAAAGTTATCTTTAACTTGTGAGTAATAGTGTTTCTTGTTTATTAAAAATGGAGCAACTATAGCTTGTATTCCTCTGTTACTGTTATGGGCAATTGCAATTAGCTTAATTTCATATCCCATCTTATCTGCATACTTAATATCATCTAACGTTATTTTTTCAATACCTTCCATTAATATCTTACTTAAATCTAGTACTTTACCAAATGCGAGAAAACTCAGAATAGATAGTTTACATGCAGCGTCTCTTCCCGTTATGTCGTATTCCGGATTTTTTTCTGCATAGCCTAGTTCTTGTGCAAGTTGTAATGCATTAGAAAAATTCATTCTATCTTCTTTCATCTTAGTTAAAATAAAGTTTGTTGACCCATTTATAATCCCATGGACTTCTTCTATTGGAGTTACTATTAGTTCATTGTATAAATTACCAATAATAGGAATGGCACCGCAAACGCTTGCTTCGAATAGAATAGAAACATTATTTTCTTCAGCAACTTCAAATAATTCGTTTCCTTTTATAGCAATAAGCTCCTTATTCGCCGTCACTACATGCTTCTTCTGATTTAGACTTTCTTTAATATAGTTGAATGCCGGTTCAATTCCTCCTATTGCCTCTACTACAATGTCTATTTCATTATCAACTCTTATCAACTCGAAATCTGTAATAAATTTATCTTTTTCGTCATGTTCTATTATCCGATTTTTATCTCGAATTAAGATATATTTTATTGTTATATCTTCGTTATAGCGAGTTACAAAATAGTCCGAATATTTCGTTACTAACTCATATAATCCTGAAGCAACTGTACCATAACCTAATAAAGCAATTTTCATCTAGACGCCCCCTACCTTGCTTGTAAACAACTTAACTACATGAAATAGTATTGTTCGAAGAAATTTCATTGTTGAAATTTTGCTGAATTAACATAAATGTGTTAAATATTGTTTTTTTATGCAACCCTTTGACACCTTTGCTATATACTATCATGTTTTTCATTTCATATCAAGTATGGTGTTAATATAATTGAAATTAGAGAAATGTTTAAAGAGTTTATCCAATTATCTCAATACTAGAAAAAACTAATATGATATTTTATTAGGTAAATTATCATAGGAATAATTGAGAAGTTATTAGTAACGGGGAATTATCAATTTTTTTACCACCCGATCCATAAAATGCGAGAGCATGGAAAGCATTTAGAACATTGACTAGTATAACTTTGATCTGTATCTATATCAACATCAAACGGTTTTACCATGTGTTAAATGCTCTGGAATAAATGCTATATATTCAGTAGCTGAACTATATAACCTATCAAATTCTTGTTTCGCCTCAGAAAATCTTTTCACTTTGATATCCTCCTTATATTTAAAGCTTAGAAAAACTACTATATTGCGTTGTAATATTCTTTTATATTAGCTGCCATTAGCCTTCTTCGTTCTAAAAGAAAATCTTCATAATCTGCAACAGTCATATTAACAATCTCTTCCGGTATACAATTTACTGCAAGATTTGCTCTAAAATCCTCTTTATTAACTATTGTACCAATCTTCATAACCCCAGTGTTACACTGTTCAAGAACAATGCCAAAATACTCAGCCGGTGCTTTTTTGCCAATAGAAATATTAACCTGAGTATCTAAATAAACATAATTTGCCACTTGGTTATACTTGGATTTTTCAGACACGCCATTTTGTTTTAAATATTCTCGTGGAAAAATATGATGCACATCTCCTGCAATACTAATAAGATCCATAACTTTCATTGAAGAAGAGAATAGTGCTCTTTCCCCAGCATGAACTTGTGCAGCTAAAAACACATTGAAATATGGACTATTGATTGCTGAAGTCTCTAAAGCTTGTACAAATCCTACATTCCAAAAGGTATCAGACAAAACCGCCTCTTCAGTTTCTTTGAAGAACTGAATAAATCCTTTTGAATTAATACTTCTAATATCTCTATCCATGACCGATTCCGGTGATGTTATGTAACGACTTGTAAGTGTTGAAAGTATGTACCACTTTTGAACATAGTATTTAACGTCATTTTTAGGAATTTCAGCTGAAGTAGAGAGCATTAAGTACAGAGTATATGCAAAATCCAGAGTCATCTGAGAATTTGTTAATTTCTCAGAAATGAACCCCGCAGATTTTATTGCTAAAATAAAACTATTGAAGTTATGTTCATTCATAAAATTTAGGACACCACTCTTGAGCATTGAAAAGCTATTTTCGGTTATTCCCTCTTCAAAGGCACGAGTCTCAAAATTACGACCTGAGAGCAAACTTACAAGGTCTCCCAACTTTCCTCTTCCAAACTTATGCATAAATGATACACGAAGCATGTCGTTATAATCCGGATCATAAATGCTTTCCTTGTCATCTTTTAACCATTTAATTTTGGAAGCGAATTCTGAATTCATAAATTCTGTGTCTTTTACACTTATACTATTATACTATTATACTATTGTAAAAACTCGGCTCCACTGCTAAATGGCAAAAATAATCTATTGCCTTTCGGAGCATATTACCACCATATCTTTCATCAGCAGCAATTTTTGACATAGCAAAATCAGACTCATTGAGTCTTTTCCCTTGAGAATTAATTCTTACAAAAATATCGGTAACCTCAGCTATATCAAGTTGAGGAACTAAAATAATCGCCCCTAATTGGCAGTTTTTTATGGCTTGCAAATTTGTAATTATCTTATTTAATTCACTTCTGGTTATCTCTGAATTGTTCTGACAATACTCCTCAATAAAACCAAAAGCGTCAAAATCATTCTTAAAAACAACTGAAATATCTGAAATCCAGTGCTTGCTATTTACGTGAGCAGGTGTTTGAACAGCAAATCTCTCTTCTGCATCAACTGCTAATGGATTAAAAGCAATACGGATTGTCTTTTCCTCATAATCATCATTTAAAACCGGCTGACCTAAAATTGCAGTCATCAGTGCCGTTACCCTTTGTTTTCCATCTATCAGTATTTTTTTACCTATAGATTCTTTTCCTGATTTCAATTTCACATTAGGATTCTGCCAAATTATCAAGTAACCAGTTGGATAGCCATTATACAAAGAATCAATCAAGTCACGGACTAATTTTGGCTTCCAAACAAAAGGTCTCTGAATTTCTGGAATTGCAATATCCCCACCTTCTATATAGCCAAGTATTGTATTCACAGAATATTGTGTAACTGAATATTTTTTGTACTGCATCTATCATTCCTCCGAATTCTTGACAATATCAACTATATCCCCAATATTGCAATCAAGCACCTTGCATATCTTAACCAACACTTCCATGCTCACATATTGGTCTTTCCCAAGTTTTGAGAGCGTGGTCGTTCCGATGCCAGCTGCTTCCATCAAATCAGTTTTTCTCATTTTTTTATCAATAAGCAATTTCCAAAGCTTATTATAACTAACAGCCATTAACCACACCTCGCATTTACATTTTTTTCATAATATCATATCGAATGTATAAATGCAATTAATCTGGCTTCATCATAAGATTTTATTTTCTTCGCGCCGTATGTCCATGTTTGTTTATTATCAAAAATGACACCATATTCACCGGACTTATATCTACTTGGCATTATTGTTATATAGAGACCTTTATATTTCATGGTGAAATTACCGTTAGACCTATGAGTCCAGTCTCTTTTTAGAAAATTCTTTCTCCGGCTATGCTTATTTTTTAAATTGGTTTCACGACTTTTGGGGTTAATATAGTCATTTTCCATTTTTCCAGCACATTTATAGCCAACCCTAAGCTGTCCATCATATTCCGGATGCTCCATAAAATGGACAAATCGAACTCCTTCTTGACTACACATTTCACAGGTTTCATAATAGTCTTTACGTTCTTCTGCATCCAAGTCTTCCAAACCTTCTCCTAAGTCCACCATTTCAACACATACCCAACCTTTATGAGGTATGCCTTCCTTGTCCCAAAGTGCCATGATAATTCACCCCCACGCATACATTATAAAGCAACTAATATGCAAAAACCTTACTTCTGATTTAAAATCTTTCCTCTATCAACTTCATTAAGTATGGTATCATCTTTTAAAAATACTATAAAACCCCTTATTCTCAAGGCTTCTAACTGTGTTTTCTATCGAGCCGAACTACTGACTCAACATGCCTTGAGTAGACAAAAATGATGTCGTAAAGTCCCAATGGTTCCTTGGCGGAAGGATACTTTTCTCGAAAAGGATCATGTTAATCAGTTTTTTCGAATCCTTGCCCTATATTTTTAATATTCACTAATAAGAATAACTGGACTTATAAGAGGTATCAAATAACTACTAGATTAAAATGGCTGATTTCATAAAAATGTCGTCTTTGGTTAATGAATTCCAATCGTAATCAGAAATCTTCTCAAACTGACACCAAAGATAATCAGCGCTTATTTTTTCATCATTTGTTTCTCTTCTTGAAACAAACTCTAATTTAGAGTTTATGATACCAAAAACATATCTATCTCGCTCTTTGTAAAGCACTTTTTTATATTGCTCACCTTCAACAAGGTCTTCTTCTTCATAGAGCTTTTCAATGTTGGTTTTGACGCTAAAATATTCATTATTATTTATACGATACAATTCTGCAATTTCTTTTAAATCAATTTTCGCAGGAATTTCACGAAGATGATCAACAGAATCAAGATATAATCCTACTAGGTCTGATAAATAGCAGCTCACTTTTTGACTGCGATCTCTTACGCTATTTTCATAATACCAAGGTGTAAAATCTTTTCCACATGATGCTGCGACACGACAACCTGAGAACTCAAGTATTATTTTGGTGTCAGGCCCTAATCCTAATTTACTAAAAAAATGACTATCTACTTCTTCAGTTTTTAATACTGCATAGTATATACCTGTTGCAATAGAGTTATCTTCTGCGTAAAAATACTTAATTTGCATAATTGATCACCTCTTTGACAAGTTCTCTAACTTCATTTAAGATAAAGACTTTAGTTGACTCTAGAGAATTAAAATTATAAAGTATTGTATTTCCTAAGAGTGGATACAATGCTTTTCTAATTTCCTCTACATCTTTTGAAAGATGAGATGATGTTAGTATATAGACATGGACACAAAATAAGGTTCACTCAATGGTGTGTTTTCAGCCACTTGCATCTTAAGAAAGTCGGGTAAATAGATTGGATGATATTCCCATGCTTTAAATAGTGCTGTTTCTTCTTTTTCTACTGTTGGTCTAAATGCGATTCCAAATGGAGAAATTATATTTGTAGTTCGAAAACATCTTTCGTAAAATCGCATAGGTTTAGTACGCTCATTTTTTACTTCTTCAATATTATCGACCCACAAAAGCTCTAACATTAAATTATGAAAATAAAATCTCCTATTTGCGGTGCCCTGCCCAGGGTGAGTATTTGAAGAACCTTCTTCAAGCCCAAATTCCACAAGTAAATCCCCCTCCGGAGCCTTTGTGCTTGTACATATAAAAATATGGTCAATTTCCATAGATACTTCCTCCTTATTTTAAAGATAG
>CALGKJ010000202.1 GCA_937930535.1 uncultured Clostridia bacterium | reverse complement strand
ATAATAGAGGAAGGACTGCAAATCTGCGAACTGGAGTCAATAGTAGAGTCAATGGCTGTAACAGCTATTGAAGCCGGAGTAAAAATAATTACAGGTGATACAAAGGTGGTTCAAAAAGGTTGTGCTGACAAGCTGTTTATTAATACCAGCGGAATCGGCTTTGTACCTGCTGAATTGAATTTGTCAGCAAAACAAATAAAGGTAGGAGATAAAATAATAATCTCAGGAACAATGGGGGATCACGGTACTTCTATACTGCTTGAAAGAGAAAATCTATGTATACAAAGTACAATAATAAGCGATTGTGCTTTATTGAATTCTATGATTGGTAATGTAATATCAGCATATCCTGACTCTGTACGCATAATGCGAGATCCCACAAGAGGCGGTGTCGCTACAACCCTAAATGAACTGGCATATAGCAGCAACTTAGGCTTTAAGCTGTACGAAGAGGCTCTGCCAATAAAACAAGAGGTTGCTGCAATATGTGAGATGTTTGGATTTGATCCACTTTATATGGCTAATGAAGGAAAGGTTATTATTATTGCAGATAATAAGGATGCAGATAATATTATAAAGCTTTTGAAGCAGCATTATGAAGGAAAAGATGCCGCAATTATTGGTGAGGTTATGGATGCTCCAAAGGGTAAGGTCTTGATGAATACAATTGTAGGAAGCAATAGAATCATAGATATGCTTGTTGGGGATCAACTTCCCAGGATATGTTGATTAAAGAATAAATAACTGAGTTCTACCTTGGTACACAAGTTCCAATGGTAGAATTTTTTTATTATTACAAAATAAGTAATAATAACTTTAACATATTGCTGTCGTACTCAACCAAAAAGAATTAGTTAATATATTAAATATATGTTAAAATTACATTACAACACAAAATGTCGAAGTAAGGGAGGGGTATGGATAGATAATAATACGTTAATAATCGCAGTTTTACTATATAAAGCTACAGGAGGAATCATACCATGCTTAAAATCAAAAAAATATATGCAATAGTTCTAATATTCGCCATAATAATTAGCTTCATCATTCCTTATGTTTCAACTATAAATGATATAAAAACATATACTATCTCCAGCTTGGATGAGTTTACAGCTTTACTGCAAAAAGAAATACCTAAAAAGCTAGATGCATACAATCTCCCCGGAGTTGCAGTTGCATTAGCCGAAAAAGGCAGCGTAGCATGGGAAAGAGGCTTTACCAACAACAATATCAATAAAGGTATCACTATTACTGCAAATACTGCGTTTCAAGCCGCATCCATTTCAAAGCCGGTCGCGGCATGGGCAGTAATGAAGCTGGTAGAAGAAGGAAAACTGGATTTGGATGCACCCATAGATACATATTTAAGAAGATGGAAGCTGCCACCGTCAAAGTTTGATAATGGTAAAGTAACTATAAGAAAAATACTGAGCCACACCGCCGGACTATCTGCTGGCGGATACAAGGGCTATGACCCAGAGCAAAAGCTTCCGTCTCTGGTGGAGTCACTATCCGGCTCGAAGGATAATAAATACAAGGTACAACTTGTAAATGAACCAGGCTCTGCATACTCATACTCTGGAGGCGGCTACACCATACTACAGCTTGTGATAGAAGAAGCAACAGGAATGTCCTTTGCTAACTATATGGAGTTCTGCATATTGGAGCCTTTGGGCATGAAGAACAGCAGCTATATATTCAATAATCGCATACAACGAATAGCGGCAGCACCACATGGAGACTACGGACAAGTTCTGCCCCATTATGCCTATACAGAAAAGGCGGCAGCGGGCCTATATACCACCGCTCACGATTTGATAAAATTTGTAATAGCAAATTTCAGTTATACATATCCACAACCTCAACAAACCATATTAAAGCCGGAAAACATAAAGCTGATGCACACAAAAACAGATGAAAGCTTCCCATTTGCCTTGGGCTTCATGATGACGGATATAGACAGCAGTGAGCAAATAATCGAACACAGAGGCACAAACAGAGGCTGGAGAAATAAAATACTGTTTAATCCACAGCAAGGTGATGGAATAGTAATACTTACAAATAGTGATATGGGCAGAGACTTACAGTATGATATAGAGATGATTTGGCTAAAGTGGAAGTGCGGCAAAATATCCAAGGAGCTGAGAAGCACTCTTATTCAAAGGCTCATAATAGATTTTGTTACTCTCATGCTGCTGTTTGTACTGATTATATATATAATAAAGGCACTTGTAAGAATATTTACAAAAAAGCATGTATTTGTGCTGAAAAAAAGAAAAAAAATGACCATTATAGATCAGAATTCACTAATACTGCCTTTAAGCTCTATATTCTACTGGTGGTTCATATTCTACAGCAGCTACATACTAAGAGGCTGGGTAATGGCAACCTTTGTAACCATAAGATTTGCAAATATAACCCTGCTGTTTATACTATGGTGTATTTGTATTGTGCTGAATAGGTTTTTTAGGGAGATGGAGGTAGAGTAGGAAGGTCGGTTTTCATATTAAAAATATAAGGCTTAAATGGCATACCTAACTGATTATCAGTTAATTCCTCTTGAAAGGGCTACCGAAATTATTAAGGATTTAAAAGGATATACCATTAGTCAAGGAACTTCTCAAAACTGCAGAAGTAGTAAATTTAGCATAGGCAGTCCTTATTGGGGAATGTCTGAGTAGTAACTAACTATAATAATTCCAATCTTCAAAGCTATATAGATACGCTTTTAGCGCTTAAAGAATTAATCGAATCATCAGAGCAAGCAAACTTTATGATAGCCTCTGACAAAACTGCATTAATTCTAAATAAGCTTGGATTTAATTGGGATGAAGTTGATGGAGATCATATAAAGAAGATGCTTGGCTATGGCTTCGAAATCGGATTCTTCATTTAAAACCCATGTTGATGAATACAAGCTTAGTTTTCTAATTGCAGATGACTCTTTGTGTAAAAAAGGATGATTATACAAAGAAGACTGAAGGTCTTAATTGTCTTCATTCTCACAGCGATGTGAGTGTAAAATAATTCGTGCATCAGATTTGACGTAGCCATTCTTAAGCAAGCGTTTTGGCTACTATCTTACTGGTATAATATGTTAAGCTCAGCATTTAAATTTTACATTATTGCCAAATTTGTTCTGATTTATGCATAATAGAAGTGAAATGGTAATTGTTATTTACATCGATGTTTTCTTAGTGATATTGAGAATAAATGAAAATGATATCGACCAACTGATATTACTATTTATTTTGAATTATACATTGAATGTAATGTTTATGTAATGTATAATTATGTATATGGGAAATGGTCTAATAAAAAACTTGCAATAGTAACTTAAAATAGCAATTAATGAAATGTGAATTTGTATAGTTTATGCTATTGTGAATAAAGTTAATATAAGTCTAGGAAGAAGCACTTGTTCAAAAAAATAAGGCTAGGGATTTAATCGATCACTTACTAAAGTAGTATCTAGGAGTGAATTCATATGAAAAGGATAACGTATATATTTCCGGGACAAGGATCCCAAAGAACAGGTATATTCTCTGAATTATACCAAGAAAGTAATTTGATTCGTGAAACATTTCAGGAAGCATCCGAAATGCTTGGATATGATGTTCATAATGTCTGCATGACATATGACAAAGTAAAATTATCAAATATTGCGATAAGTTCACCTATCATTTTAACTCTTGGCGTAGCTGCATATAGGCATATCACTCAAGAGTATAAGTTGAAACCTGCTTTTATGGCTGGACATAGCCTAGGAGAATATACTGCATTAACATGTGCAGGTTGCTTTTCTTTTAAACAGGCCTTGGATTTAGTACAGTTCCGGGCACAGCTTGCTCAAAAGACAATGCAAGAGACAAATGGAATTATGGTAGTAGTTTATAATATAGACTCCTACAAGGTGGAAAGATTATGTTTAGACATGAGAAAAAGTGGGTGTGATGTATGGATTAGTTGCTATAACAGTAATAAGCAAGTTTGTGTAGTCGGTAAAGAAAACAATATTTCTATATTTGAGAAGCATGTCAATAAAGAAGGTGCATCGGCTAAACGTATGAATAGCAATGCACCTTTTCACAGTCCATTAATGAATAGTGTTACTGGTGAACTAAAAGCCTATCTGGAAGATATGACAATAGCGGAACCTAACTGCACTATATTTTCTAATTATTATACAAAACCCTATTCAAAAGAAAACGCAGTAAATAATCTAGTTCAACAGTTTGTATCTCCGGTAATGTGGGTAGATTCTGTAAATAGAATCATAAGACAAAATATCGACGCCTTTATAGAATTGGGTGCAGGTAACATTCTTAAGGATTTGATTCATGCTATAGACCCGACCTGCTTAATGCTGGGGTATGAAAAATCAGAAGATAGAGAAAAGATTTATAGAGAATTAATTAATTATTCTCGTAATTAATACTAAAACAAAGCCGCATCTATCTGGGGTCACTTGCTGATTTTAAGTTGGGTAGACCTACTTTTAATACAGGTTAGGAGGAGTATGCTGTGGAGGTATTAAAGGAATTTAAACATATTACGTTAACAGAAGTGATAAAAGAAAGAAAATTCACAACTGATAAATGTATTTCTTTTATTACAAGTCAAAATAAAGAGGAAATAGTATTTTCTTATAGTGAAATATACAAAAAATCGTTGCAAGTTCTAGGGTTTTTACAACAAAGAGGATTGTCATATGGTGACAAATTGATATTTCAATGTGACAACAATTATGAGTTTATACATATATTTTGGGCATGTATTTTGGGTGGGATAATAGCAGTACCCGTTATTTGTGATGAAAAAGAAGAATTTAAGCTTAAGGTATTTAAAATTAGAGCTAATTTGGCAAATAGTTATATTGTAGGAAGTAAAAATAGATTAGAAGAACTTTTAAATTTTGCTAAAGATAATGACTATATAGTAGACAATTTCAATAGCCATTATATCTATAAAGAAGAAGTCTTTTTATTTAATTTAGAGGGAGAAATTTATGAATCTACTCCTGAAGATATTGCATTTATACAATTTTCTTCAGGATCTACAAGTAGTCCTAAAGGAGTAATATTAACACATAGAAATTTGATTGCCAATATACAAGCAATAATAGATGGTCTAAAAATTGATAAGAATGATGTGATAGTTTACTGGATTCCATTAACCCACGATATGGGATTAATAGGATGCCACCTTGCATTTATGGCAGCAGAAGTTAATCAGCACATAATGGAAACGCAATTATTTATTATTAAACCCACTTTGTTTTTAGAAAAAATAAGTGAGCATAAATCAACAATAATGGTAACACCAGACTTTGGATTACAATACATTTTGTTAGCTGTAAAAAGAACTTCAAATAAAGACTATGATCTTTCGTCAGTTAGAATAATAGTAAATGGAGCAGAGCCGATATCTGTAAAGGTATGTCGGGAATTTTTAGATATTATGAGCGTTTTTGGTTTGAAAAATACCGCTATGTTTCCGGTATATGGAATGGCTGAAGCTACGCTTGCCATAACTTTTCCTGATTTATATGAGCCTCTTAGTATAATTACCATTAACAGGGACAAGCTTATAATTGGTCATAAGGTGCACTATTTATCTGAAATGGATGATATGTGCGCTAGCTGCTATGTTGCAGAAGGCTATCCTGTAAAATATGTTAATTATCGAATTTGTAATGACAATGACATTGAAATGGAAGAAGATGTGTTTGGACATATACAAATAATAGGGGAAAGTGTATCACAAGGTTATTATAATGATGAGGAAATAACTAAAAAAACAAGAACAGCAGATGGGTGGTTTAGAACGGGAGATGTTGGTTTTATTTATAAGGGCAAGCTAGTTGTTGTTGGAAGAATTAAAGATGTCATTATAATAAATGGTCAAAACTATATTTCAAATGATTTAGAAAGAATAGCATTAGAAGTCAAAGGAGTTAAAAGCGGAAAAGTTGTGATTTCTTCAGTATATATAAATGAGCTTCAAAAAGAAAAAGTGGCTGTATTCGTAGTATATAGGGGAGACATTAAAGCTTTTGCAGCATTAGCGAGCGATATTAAAAAAATTTTTATACAGAAAGTAGGAATTATAATTGATTACGTAGTTCCTGTGAAGAGCATACCTAAGACTTCAAGCGGTAAGTTAATGAGATTTAAACTTAGAAAAGAATTTGAACAGGGTTTCTACAACGATGTTATGCTAAAAATTGACTTAAGCCAGAATGAAGTATGCAGTGCTGCTAAGAATTCAAGAGTGGAACAGATTGAAGAAAACTTATTAAGCATTATTAAAGAAGTTTTACCTGGGTCGGAAGTTAATATACACAGTAATTTATTTCAAAATGGAGTGAATTCTTTATTTATTTCAAAATTATATGCAAAAATAGAGGAATTATACCCAAATAAAATTTTTATAGAAGATATATTTGCTTATTCAACGATAAAAGATATGGCTTTACATATATATAATTCACAAAACACTGAAAAAAGCAAAATAAATATTAATTATTTAATTAATAATAACAACGCAAAAAAAAGTAAAATTGCAATAATAGGAATGGCTGGGATTTTACCAGGAGCAGAAAATATAAATGAATATTGGGAGAATCTACGTGCTGGCATAGAAAGTGTCGGCTCAATACCTGGCAAAAGAAAAGAGAGCATTCGAAAGCTTTGTGAGCAGTGGAAGACGGTTGATACTAGTTTTGCTGCTGGTGGATATATTTCAGAAATAGATAAGTTTGACAATAGGTTCTTCGGAATTATTAATCGGGAGGCTGTGGCAATGTCACCTGCCCAGAGATTATTCCTTGAAACAGCTTATACTGCAATTGAGGATGCTGGTTATGGCGGAGATGCATTAGTATCAAGTAAGACAGGCGTTTATGTTGGATATATTTCAGATCTAGAAGCACAACAATATCAAAGAATATTACAACTTTCAAATGATTCTCCAACACCTACTGGAGCATTATCTTCTAATATCAGCGGCAGAATTTCCTACTTTATGGACTTTAAAGGACCTAACGTTATGATTGATTCCGCTTGTTCATCTTCTCTTTCAGCTTTTAATATAGCTTGCCAGGGAATATTAAATGGTGATTGTGAACAAGCAATAGTAGGAGCAGTACAATTGAATTTATTGCCATTTAATGATAATAATATCGGCATTGAGTCACAAAGCGGTCATGTTAGACCCTTTGATGAACAGGCTGATGGTACATGTGAAGGGGAGGGTATTGTAGCCATTATATTAAAACCCTATGAAAAAGCTATACAGGATAAAGATAATATATATGCAATTGTATCAGCAATTTCCACTAACCAGGATGGAAGATCTGTCGGTATATCAGCACCGAATCCTAACGCACAGTGTGGTTTGATTGAAGATACGCTTGCTAAGGCTGGATTGGAAAAAGAGGATATAACCTACATTGAGGCGCATGGAACAGGAACAAAGTTAGGTGATCCTATAGAGATGAATGTATTGGCAAAAATATTCAGGGCAGCACAAAAAGAATCAGTGAGCAAAGTATGTGCAGTAGGTTCTGTAAAGGCCAATATAGGGCATCTTTATGCTGCCTCAGGACTGGCAAGCATAGTTAAATGCTGCATGATGCTAAAACATAGGGAGATACCACCAAATATAAACTTTCAGACAATGAATCAAAAAATTAAAATAGATGATTCAATGTTATTTGTTAATGAAAAATTAATTGATTGGAAGTCCTACGGAAGAATTAGACGATGTGGCATAAGCAATTTTGGTTTTTCGGGAACAAATTGTCATATGATTTTAGAAGAGGCTGCTATTAGTTTGAAAACAAAAGATAAATTACTATATCCATTTGTAATATCAGCTCCGACAAAAAAAGGATTAGATGCTTTGGTAAAGGAATATCAGAAATTTCTTTTGCAAAATAACGAAATAAAACTTGAACATATTTGTTATACATCAGCCTTTGGAAGAGGGCATTACCAACATCGTTTAGCTATTATTGCAAATGACATACAAGATTTACTAAGGAAGCTGCAAGTTTATTGTGGATGTAGCAACTTTACAGAAAATATTTTTATTGGAAATGCTAATTTAGTTACTAAAGAGCAAAACGAAACGAGATGGAACGAAATTACACCTAAAGAGCAGGATATCATGACTTTAGCAGTTCAAGAGATTTGTAGTCGTATAGATAGCAATAGTTATGATAATAGAATGCAAGCCTTAGTCAAATTATGTAATCTGTATGTAAAAGGTGCAAGACCGTCCTGGAAGGAAGTATTTGATATGGAGACAATACAAAGAGTAAGTATCCCTACATATATATTTGACAAAAAGACGTTTTGGCCTAATTTTGAGTAGAGTAAATGCAAATAAAAACATTTAAAAAAAATTTACATTTAGATAAAGGGTGTGAATAAATTTGATAATTCAATATGAGCAAGTAGTGGTCAAGGTGAAAGAGCTAGTTGCAGAGGTAGCGAGAATGACAGTTGATGAAATTTCTGAACACGAGAATTTAATCGAACTTGGAGCAGATTCTGTTGTTTTGACAGAGGTTAATAGTTATATAAGAAGTGAATTTAATATTGAAATTCCAATGACGTTATATTTTGAAAGGCTTACATCTATTTCAGAAATTTCAAAATATTTAGTCGAACATTGTAGTGAAAAATACTTTAATTCATCAAGTAATTGTAATAATGTAGTTGTTAATTTTGCAGAGACATTGAGAACAAATGTTATTAACCAAATGGGAGCGGATAATGTTACAGGAGCAGTCAGCTTTAATCAATCACTAGCAATGAAACAGGGCACTAATGTGGATTCACCGATTATGAGCCTATTTGAACAACAGATAAATATAATCAATGGACAGATTCAGTTTTTATTAGGCAATTCGAATCAATCATTTAATAATGAAACTTCTGCGACACAGAATATCACAGATGCATTACCCGTAAATAATGCTTCAATTCAAAAGGATTCAGAACCAAGTGTACAAAAACCTGACAGCAATGATACAAAAGTAGATGTACCCTTTGTTGCGCATAAAAAAATAGATTTAACTCAAAGAAAAAATACAAAAGAACAAGAAAAGTGTTTAAATAATTTAATTGAGAAGTATACAAACAAGACTCCATCTTCAAAGGCTTATGCAGCAAAGTATAGAATGCCTTATGCTGATTGCAGGAGTATATCGGGTTTTAGACCAAATATAAAAGAAATAGTTTACCAGTTGATTTTTGATAAAGCTGAAGGGTCATATATTACTGATATAGATGGCAATACATATATTGATTTGGCAATGGATTTTGGAGTCAGCCTTTTTGGTCATAATCAAAGCTTTATAAGTGATGCAATAAAACAAGAAACAGATAAGGGTTATCCATTAAGTTTAGTTTCAAGACTTTCTGGTGAAGTAGCACAGTTAGTATGTGAGTTAACTGGATTTGAAAGAGCAGCATTTTACAATTCAGGAACTGAAGCTGTGATGGTAGCTATCAGACTATCTCGTGCAGCAACAGCAAAAAACAAAATTGTAGTGTTTTCTGGCAGCTATCATGGAACCTTTGATGGTGTATTAGGAATGCATTCCCGAGGAGATAAGACTCATAAAGCAAAGCCTATAGCCATCGGAATTCCTCAGTCCTTGGTTGACGATTTAATAATACTGGACTACGATAGCCCAGAATCCTTAGATTATATAAAAGCAAATGCTAATCAAATTGCAGCAGTTCTGGTGGAGCCGGTACAAAGCAGAAGACCGGATTTGCAGCCAAAGGTGTTTTTAAAAGAACTGAGAAAAATAACAGAAGAACAAAATATTGTTCTTGTATTTGATGAAATGATTTGCGGTTTCCGATTAGCTAGTGGTGGTGCACAAGAGTTTTATGGTATAAAAGCTGATTTGGGTACTTATGGAAAGATTGCTGGTGGAGGTTTGCCAATCGGTATTGTAGCAGGTAAAGAAGATATAATAAATGGTATTGACGGTGGTGTTTGGAGTTATGGAGATGACTCAGTTCCTCCAGCCGAAAACAAAAGAACCTTTACAGCAGGAACCTTCTGTCATCATCCTATTACAATGGCTGCTGCAAAGGCAGTTCTAACTAAAATAATAAATGAGAAAGCTATTATTTATAATGATATAAATGAGAAAACAAAGTATTTAGCTGATTCGTTAAATGCGCATTTCGTAAAAAATCATATTCCTATTGAAGTAGTTTATTGCGGTTCACTGTTTAGATTTATACTCAAAGGAAATTTAGAACTATTTTACTATTTCCTGATCCTAAAAGGTGTGTATATTTGGGAGGGCAGAAACTGCTTTCTTTCATTATCCCATACATATGAAGATTTAGATAAAGTAATCAATATAGTTAAAGAAGTCTGTGAGGAAATACGCCCTTTTTTTCAATTTGAGGCAGTTTCAGCAAGCAAAACTATTCCTCTAACAAATAAACAATCAGAAATGCTTGCACACGAGCTAGCACATTCAGGTAATGCATTACAGGAGGCATTTTTGCTTGAAATAAAAGGAGAGCTGGATACCAAGTGCATTGAAAAAGCTTGCAGTCTTGTTGCGGAGCGACATGAAGCATTGAGATATACATTATCAGAAGACCTATCAGAATTTATAATTAATGATAATATAAAATCACCAGTAAAGATAATAGAATATAAAGATAATCTGGAACAAGCGGTAAAGAGTATCCGAGACACTTCATTTGATTACATAAACGGACAGCTATTTAGTATTAATATTTTAAAAGAGATAAATAATCAATCTGAAATATCAGCCATGTTAATCACTGCAAATCATTTAGTGGCAGATGGTTGGTCACTATCCGTATTATATCAAGAACTTGTTGAGGCATATAATAGCTTGAAATCTAATAAGGAGCCAAAATTTTTAGAAGTTATGTCATTTAGTGACTATAACTCTTTTGTTGATCTAAAAAAAGGGCTGATTGATGAAAAAAAGGCACAGAAAATTCTTAATAATTATTATACTGAAGTTAATACCGAAATATATCTGCCCACCATTGATGAGACCTTATTAACTAATGATAAAAAAGGCCAAAGATTAACTGTTATAAAAGATAATGATTTCATAATGAAAGTTAGAAGAATAGCTGCAAAATTAAAATGTTCTGCTTTTATGGTTTTCTTTTCAATATATCAGATTATGATAAAGGAAATAACAAATCAACAATCTTTTGCAATTGGTGTTCCAATTGCAGGTCAACAAAGCATTCCATCAAAGTCCATAATAGGAAACTGCGTGTATATTAGACCTATTAGTACAGAGATATATACTTACAACTGCATAGAAGAAATCGTTGAAATGAATAAGAAAGTTTTTAAGGACTTTGAAGATATATACGATGCTGCTCCGGAAGAGCTGCTACTAGACCATTCTTATACATCATTGACAATGAATGTTATATTCAACATGGATAGAATACCAAAGATGATAGCATTTGACAAAACCAGTGTTAAGATGCTGCCAATTTCAATTTCTGACATTGCCTATGATTTATTCTTTAATCTTAGTGAGATTGATCAACAGTTAATATTTGATGTTGATTTTAATTGCAACAAGTTCTCACAAAATCTTATAGAAAGATGGCTGGAAGTGTATTTTGATATTGTTAATGAAATATATGATACAGTGAATATCACTCTTGGAGAAATGAACCTATTCCATAAACAGGACGAGCTTCTAGCGAACAAAGCCATAAAATCAATTGGCAAGGATTTCCTCGAGAATGAATTACAAATAAGATTTAGTGATTACGGAATATTTGATAACATATATTGCTCCATCAGAACAAATGAGAATCGTCCTGTAATTACAAATACTTATGGCTATTTGTACATTGGAGCTAATAAATTTGAGTGCTATAATACCGGATGGATAGCCAGAATAAAGAGCGATGCAAGCCTGGAGATATTTGCACCAGAAGTGAGCTGTGTAAATAAAAATGGAAGATACATTAGCTTGTGGCATGTTCAAAAAACGCTATTAAAAAATAATAACATTACTTTTGCAAGGGTTACTTTTAATAGAAATACTAATGAAATAGCAGCATTCTTGGACTTCGAGACTGAGCAGCTCAATGCCAATGGCATTTATAGCTGGTGCAGTAATAACATGCCCTTTTCTATGATTCCTGATAAGTTTTATTATAGCGAGAATCACCAAGAGTGTATGGACGAAAAGTATTTACTTCAATTCCAACAGGAAGCTATGACAGAGACTGAAAAAGCTGTTTTTGGACTTGTATGTAAATTAGTTGGAACAAAGCACTTCGCAATAGATGATGGAATTTATGCATTAGGGTTAAATTCTTTAAAGTTACTTAAGTTACTTTCTGAAATTCAAGATATGCATAATGGAATTAGAGTACCGATATCAATGCTGAAAGGTGATATATCAGTAAAGAGTATTGCTGCAATCATTCATGACCTAGAAAAGGATGGAGGTCGTCAGATCAATCCAATTGAGAAAGTTCAGCCCCAAGAGTTTTATAGAGCTTCATCAGTACAAAAAAGAATGTACATATTAAATCAAATTAATCCTTCAGGCATTGAATATAACCTGCCTTCGGTTATAAAACTACAGGGTAGTTTTGATAAGGATAGATTTTTAAAGGCTGTTCAACAGTGTATTGAAAAGCATGATATATTAAGAGCTACTTTTACTGAAGTTAACGAGGAAATTGTATATTGCATTCACGATAATTATGAAATTAATGTTGAATACTTTGAAAACACAACACAAAAGGATTTGAAAGAATTAATAGATTTAGAATTAGACAGTTTTATTAGACCATTTAATTTAGGTAATGGACCGCTATTTAGAATTAAAATATTAAAGCATTCAGAATACTATAACGTTGTGCTTCTAGACTTTCATCATATTGTTTTTGATGGTATGAGTGCATTAGTGTTTGCCTCTGAAATAGAAAATGCCTACAATCAACGTTTAATGATACCATTAAAGTATAACTATTCAGATTTTGCGGCATGGCAGAAAAACTTATTTAGCACAGATTATTATAAAGAACAAAAAAGACATTGGGAAAGAATTTTTGAAACTATGCCAACAATCATTGATATACTGAATGATTATCCACGAACTAAAGACAGGACATTTGAGTGTGGAATTTTAAGAAATACGATAGATAAAAATATAAAGGAAAGAGTAGCAGATTTTTGCAGAGAATTAAATTGTACTCAATACTCATTATTCGTTGCTGCGCTAAACATTGCTATAGCAAAATATACCGGAGAACGTGATATAACTGTAGGAACCGTAGTAGAAGGCAGAAACAATATTGAATTACGTTCTATAATTGGTATGTTTGTAAATACTCTGCCAATTAGAAATTATGTGGATGAAGAACTATCGGTATCTGAGTTTGTTAGTAAAGTGCAGAATAATAATACTAGTGCTTTTGAAAACTCGGATGTTCAGTTTGAAACCATCGTAGAATTGTCTGGTATTAGACGTGAAAAAAATCGAAATCCTTTATTTGATATAACAATTGATTATCAAGATTATGATATGGATTTTTCAATACAACTGGATGACCTGAAGGTTGAATTTGATGAAGTATTGTCAAAAACAGGTAGATTCGATATAGAGATTTCTATAATTGATAATAGAAATGGCTTTGAGTTTATGATTAGTTATGCTAAAGATTTATATAAAGAGGAAACTATTAAAAGAATAATAAATTGCTTAGAACTTATACTAAATGATATGCTTAATCACCCAAATAAAAAAGTAGGTGAAATAGAGGGAATATCAAATGCTGAAAAGAGTTTAATTTTAGATAAATTCAATGACACAGCAACGACCTGTCCAAGTGACAAGACAGTAGTTGAGATATTTGAGGAGCAGGTAGAAAAGACACCGGATAACATCGCAGTTGTATTTGAAGATGAACAGATTACTTATACAGAGCTAAACAGAAAAGCCAACCAACTGGCAAGAAAGCTGAGAGAATTGGGTGTAAAGCCAGATGATTTTGTTGCCATAATGACAGAGAGAAGCATAGAAATGATAATAGGTATTTATGCAATCATCAAGGCAGGAGGAGCGTACGTACCGATAGAC
>CALGKJ010000201.1 GCA_937930535.1 uncultured Clostridia bacterium | reverse complement strand
TGGAGCTCCTATTTCGCATTTATCCTTTCCTTCCATTTTTCCTGGATCGCCTATTCCAATTACTACATTTGCTTCGATTGTGCTTAATATGTCTACTGTATCACCATATAAAATTTTTCCTTCTTTTATATTTCCACACTTATCTACTGTCTTTTCTACAACATTTCCATTTTTACTTATTGATGCATCAACCTCTACTCCTCTTACACCTTCTGTATTGGACGCTACTGCTACCACTCCAACTATTTCTATTTCGGGACTGGCTGAAATAGCTTTAATTGCTTGTTCACCCTTTCCTTGTCCTGTATGTCCTCTATCATCTGCCATTACAACAACCGGATCATTTTTTGCCTGCTTTATTAAATTTATCAACTCACCACCAGTCAATGGTGTTGGATTTCCAGCCGACTTGGAAATACATCGGGCTCCAATATTTGATGCTGCTGTTTCTACAGCCTTTCTCGCCACCTTGTCGCCATCTGTTACTAAAATAACTTTTCTTTTGTTATCAATATCACTCATATTCTACTCCTATTTTTTTGTTTTTGGACTAAAAACTACAGATGCTATGTATCCAAAAAAAACTGCACCTGCTATTCCTCCAGATGTTGCTTTTATTCCTCCAGTGAAAGCCCCGATTAACCCTGCTTCCTTGACTTCCTTGATAGCTCCTTTTGCAAGGGCATATCCAAAGCCGGGTAAAGGTACTGTAGCCCCTGCTCCACCTATATCTACAAGCTTCTGATATAATCCTAAGCCCTGTAATATTACACCTGCTGTAACAAAGAGTACTAATATTCTAGCCGGTGTAAGCTTTGTATGATCCATAAGCAGTTGACCTATTACACAAATTATTCCGCCAACTATAAATGCCTTAATATAGTCCATCATTTACTACACCTCTCAAATAGTACTCTCTATGGCAATGGCATGTGCTATTGATGGTATTGATTCACCCTGCCATGAGCTGATTGGGGATAATAGTGCTCCAGTTGCTACAAAGAGTAATTTCTTTATATCGCCTTTTTTCATTTGATTATAGAGATATCCATTTAATACAACTGCTGAACAGCCACATCCGCTTCCACCCGCATGGGTATCCTGCTTGATATTATCAAATATCATGCAGCCACAGTCATTATAAATAGCTTCTATATAATAACCTTCTTTTTTTAGCAAATCTATGGTTATTTCCCGCCCTATAGTAGCTAAATCGCCTGTTACTATAAGATCATAATAGCCAGGATTTCTTCCTGTTTCATTAAAATGTGCAGATATTGTATCTACCGCTGCTGGTGCCATGGCGGCTCCCATATTATTTGCGTCCTTTATTCCAAAGTCCACTATTTTTCCTGTTGTAATATGTGTAATATATGGTCCTTCTCCATACTTTGTAAGTACTGCCGCACCTGAGCCTGTCACTGTCCATTGGGCATAAGGAGGTCGTTGTACTCCCTGCTCAAGAGGAAACCTATATTGTCTTTCAGCACTACTAAAATGACTTGATGTCACACAAACTGTGTTTTCTGCGAAGCCTCCGTCAATTACCATAGCCCCCATGCTCAAGGATACCGCCATAGTTGAGCATGCGCCGTAAAGACCTATAAATGGTATTTGTAATGCTCTTGCCGCAAAGCTGGAAGAAATAATTTGATTTAGTAAGTCTCCTGCAAACATATAATCTATTTTACCAATATCCAGACCTGAACTTTTTATGGCTCCTTTTACGGCTTCTTTAATCAACTTGGATTCCGCTTTTTCCCAGCTTTCTTCTCCAAAATAGTCATCTTCTAATATCTGGTCGAAAAATTCTGCTAAAGGTCCCTGCCCTTCCTTTGGACCAACAATTGCATAAGTCGAAGTTATAGTAGGAGGATTCTGTAATTTGACAGTTTGTTTTCCTATTTTCTTCTGCATTTTATCACCTCATTCAAAAAAACAAATAATGTATAATCCCGATGATTATTGATGTGGAAATCCCATAAATAAGGACAGGACCCGCAACTGTAAACATGCGTGCACCTACTCCAAATACAAAGCCTTCTCTTTTAAATTCCATTGCAGGTGAAACTATAGAGTTTGCAAAGCCTGTAATTGGCACTATACTTCCAGCGCCGGCAAATTTACCAAGCCTGTCATATATACCGACTCCTGTTAATAGTGCTCCTAGAAAAACTAAAATAATAGCTGTTCCTGCCGCTGTCTGATCTGCATTAAATTCGTTCTTCTTAAATACATCAGTTATCAACTGTCCTAAATCGCTGAATAACCCACCTACAATAAAAGCCATTATACAGTTTTTTAAAGTTTTTGGCTTAGGCATTTTACTCTGAATAAATTTTTCATACTCTTTACTATTCATTACATTTTTCAATTTAACACCTTCTATACATTAGTTATATCTTCTGTAATCGTGTTTTCTCGTATTCCAATCATATTAATAATAATTTTTTGCTGTAAATCTGTTCTTATTTCATTTTCTGCTTGTGTCTCAAAATGTAAAATGTTTTTTGGCTGTGTATAAAAATTTTTATTCATGGCTATACCTCTCACTAACATCCATATTAATATTAATAACAAGTGTCGCTCTTGGAATATCTTCAGCAGCAGCTTTTTTACTCAATAACAGCCATGAAAAAAAAGCAGCAGCAGATATAAATAGAACTAATATGAACACTCTTATATGTTTCATAGAATACACTCCTACTAATTTTTGTATTATTATTGATACCCAAGTTGAAAAATTATATGCAGTAAGCTTAAATATATATAGGGAAGCAAGCATAAAAAAATAATCACATGGAAACATATGATTATTTTTACGCTTATTCAACACTTTGTCTTAGCTTTAAAATAATTTTCTTCTCTATTCTTGAAACTTGAACCTGAGACATACCCAGCATTTCGGCAATCTGACACTGTGTTTTATCCTTAAAGTACCTCAGCATAATTATTTGTCTTTCCTTAGGTTCGAGACTTGTCAGCATTTCTTTGAGGGCTATTCTATCAATAAGTCCAATATCTTCTCCTTCATTGCAGTCTATTTTATCAATAAGGAGTATTGGAGAACCATCGTCCTGATGTATTGTTTCGTACAGATATTGTGTAGCATGTACCGAATCCAGTGCCATTACAAGTTCCTCTTTGGATACATCCAGCTCAGAAGCAAGCTCTGCTATTGTTGGTTCTCTGCCAAAATCCTTTTCCAAGGTTTCTTTTATTATATTAGCTTTATTGGCAATTTCCTTTAGATTTCTGCTTACCTTTATCATACCATCATCACGTAAAAATCTTTTTATTTCGCCAATAATCATTGGAATGGCATATGTAGAAAACCTTACACTATATGATAAATCAAATTTTTTAATTGCTTTAAGCAGCCCGATGCTTCCGATTTGGACTAAATCATCATATTCACAGCCTCTATTCATAAACCTCTTAACAACGCTTCTTACTAACCCAATATTGTTTTCTACTAAAAAATTCTCTGCGGAGGAATCACCCTGCTGTGCACGGGATATTAAATCTTCAAATTCTATTTGCGATACTTCAACCCGTTCCATATTAATACCCCACTATAAGCTTCTAAAAGTTTTTCTCATTTTTATATTAGTACCTTGCCCCGGACTTGATGTAACCTCGACTTCGTCCATAAAGCTTTCCATAACCGTGAATCCCATTCCTGACCTTTCTAATTCTGGTTTAGATGTGTATAAAGGCTGACGTGCCATGTCAATGTTTTCAATTCCTTTACCAGAATCTATTACTTCAATCTCTACTGTATTCTCTATTATTCTGGATATAATTACTACAGTGCCTATTTTATTTTCATAGCCATGTATTATTGCATTTGTCACTGCCTCAGAAACCGCAGTCTTGACGTCAGCAAGCTCTTCAATTGTAGTGTCTAGCTGAGAAACAAAAGCTGCTACAACAGATCTGGCAAAGCTTTCGTTTTGTGACTTACTAAGAAGCTCTAGTTTCATTTCATTATCTATTTTCATCGCATTACACTCCTTAAATTAATTTATCGCCCCTCTTATTGAGGTTCTTATAAATTTAGTCATAAATGTATATAGCTTGTCTGCTATATGTGTGTGATTGCTCCTTACGCTAAGGAAGACTATTTACAGCTTGTTCAAGACTGTCAAAAACCTTGATAATTCTTTGTAAGCCGCATATCTCATAAACTCTCTTTATCTGTGGTTTTACATTTATCATCACTGTAGCTCCGCCTTTTGTTGTAACCTGCTTATAACGGCCAATTATTACACCAATTCCTGAACTGTCCATAAAGCCTACATTTTCCATATCAAATATAAGGTTTTTAGAATTCTTCTTTGCTATTTCATTATCAATCTTTTGTCTTACTGTTTCGCAGGTATGGTGATCAATGTCACCATTTATTCTAATCACTAGCTTGTTGTTTATGCTTTCAAATACAACGTTCATTATCGTACCTCCATATTAATTTGATAGAAAGCTAACGAAAAAGTTTGAGCAATGTAGATTATTATTGCTTTCTATATAGATTTCCAAAGATTTCTGCTTTATAAGTATAATTCTTTATACAAATTATTTTTCCTTCAACGAAAATTGTAATGTTTTGTTATATTACGTAAATTAATTTGTCGTTATTATAATTTTTTAGCTTTTTACAAGATTATAATTAAATACTAATTATTAGATTAAATTAAGCTTTAAAAAATACAAAATACTATTATAATAGTAATATAGGGAAGCAACCATAAAATTTAAGTTTTAAGCTAAAAACCCTATAGTAGAACATTTATATCTAAATGTATTAATTTCAGGAGTGATATCAGTGAATATATTAATTTTTTCTGTATCAATAGGTAATGGACACGATCAGGTTGCGCATACCTTAAGAAATGAATTTATACTTAATAACAATAAGTCCAGAGTAAAAATTATTAATACTTTAAATTTTATAAGTCCCTTGCTTGACAAGGTTATTCTGGACAGCTATATGAATATTTTAAAATTCTATCCAAAAGCCTGGGGTAAAATATATAATAAAACTAATAAATTAGATCCCTTTATTGACATTAATGACATTACAAATAGGCTTATGACAAGTAAGCTTAAAAAGTCTATAAACGATTTTAACCCCAATGCTATAATCTGTACTCACAGCTTTCCATCATCAATTATTTCTGGAATGAAGGAAAAACGGCTTCCTGATTATCCTTTAATAAATGTTATTACGGATTATAATATACACACATCTTGGATAAATGATTTTACTGACAGATATGTTATTCCCCATGAAGATCTTATCAGCGTTATTGAGGGGCTGGGAGTTTCAAAAGAAAAGATTTTACCTTTTGGTATTCCAATTAAAAATGATTTCAGTTTGAAGCTGAATCGAAGGACATTATTGAAAAAGTTTGATATTGCCGATAAAAAAACTGTCCTCGTAATGGGTGGTGGATTGGGTTTAGGTGAAATAAACCGCATTGTTAAAGAACTGGATGCTAAACTGGATAATATACAAATTATCGCTATAGCTGGACGGAATCATCGTTTAGAATTGAAGCTAAAGGGATTATCTACCAAAAACAAGCTGGTGGTATTTGGCTTTGTAAATAATGTACATGAACTTATGGAGATTTCCGACTGCGTTATATCAAAGCCTGGCGGTGTTACTACCGCTGAGATCCTCAGTAAAGAAAAGCCTCTTATTATTATCTCCCCCTTGCCGGGTCAGGAATTTGAGAATACAGAGTTTTTATTAAACTCAGGTGTAGCAGTATCTGCATCGGACATTAAAAAAGTTCCAAGTTTAGTTAATCAGATACTTAGCAGCGAGGTCAGATTTAAGTGTATGAAGGAGCTTATCAGCTATCTGAAAAAGCCTTATGCCGCCCGTGACACAGTAGAATACATAGTAAAGCATTATTTATAATTCTATTTTTATAAATAATCCTCATATTTATATTGATTATTTAATGTGTATATACTAAAATTAATCTGTTGCAAAAATATATTCTGCTAATAATGAGCTAGTTTAAAAAAACTAAAATAATTATTGTAGTTAAAGCATAATCGCTTTATAGAAGGGAGTAACTTAAATGGATTTATGGTTAAAAGAAGGACAAATAGAAAATGCTGCAATGACATATAAAATCAAAGAGACTATACATACTGAAAAAACTGAGTATCAGGATCTAGCTATTATTGATACATATGAATTTGGGAGAATGCTAGTACTGGATGGAATAGTACAAACTACTATCAAAGATGAATTTGTTTACCATGAAATGATAAGTCATATTCCACTATATACCCATAAAAAGCCTAAAAAGGTTTTAGTTGTTGGCGGTGGTGACGGCGGTGCTATAAGGGAGATATTAAAGCATCCCAGTGTAGAAAAGGTTGTATTATGTGAAATTGATAAAAGGGTGGTAGATTTATCAATTGAATATCTTCCTGAAATCAGCTGTGGTTTAAAGGATCCTAGAGCAGAAGTTTTTATAGGTGATGGCATAAAATATGTTTTAGAGCATAAAAATGAATTTGATGTTATAATAGTCGATTCTACTGATCCCTTTGGAGCAGCAGAAGGTCTATTTAATGTTAATTTTTATAAATCCTTGTACGAATGTCTAACAGAGGATGGAATATTTGTAGCACAAACTGAGACTCCTTTTTATCTACCCCATGTAGTAAAAAAAGTCTATACTGATATATTAAATGTATTTCCGGTTACACGTATGTTTATGGCTGCTATTCCAACTTATCCTGGAGTTTATTGGAGCTTCACCATGGGTTCTAAAAAATATGATCCTTTAGAAATTGATATTAATAATATTCCTGATCTTGATACAAAATATTATCACAAAGAGCTGCATAAATCGTGTTTTGTGCTGCCTAAGTATGTAAAGGATCTTATAGAAAAGTAATCTAAGTTTTAAGCTAAAAACCATTTATTTCTTGTTATTATAAAACTATAAGAATATATATACATACAACTCTTACTTTTTTTATAATTATCCAATTGAATGGGTAAAAAAATGTTGCATTTTGACAATGTTTGTCCTATAATGTTTATTGTTATTTGAATACATAGATTTTTATAATCGCTCTGCAAAAGCCTGAACTTCTTGCATCGAAGTTCAGGCTTATTCTATTTTAAAAATGATATAAAGAAGCACTAGATAACCTCACTCGTGTACATAATAAGAATTATTATATAGTGCATTTATATAAATAACTATGAAATTATTAATTCATCTTGAAAGGAAGGTGTTTACAAGTGTATAAACTTGACCAGACTAAAACCCCTTTATTTGATGCCTTATTGGAGTATTATAATAATAATACCATCCCTTTCCATGTTCCTGGTCATAAAAAGGGAGATGGCATGTTAAATAAATTTAAAGAGTTTGTGGGTACAAACGTACTTTCTATTGACGTTACTGTATTTAAACAGGTAGACAGCCTTCATAAGCCAACGGGAGCAATTAAGGCGGCGCAAGAACTAGCTGCCGATGCATATAATGCAGACTACACTTTTTTTTCAATACATGGCACTTCTGGGGCTATACAGGCTATGATAATGAGTGTAGTTACGCAGGGCGAAAAGATTATTATACCAAGAAACGTTCATAAGTCAGTAACCGCAGGTGTAATTCTCAGCGGGGCTACACCAGTATATATGCAGCCTGAAATACATGAAGAGGTAGGAGTTGCCCTTAATGTTACTCCTGAAACTGTGCGAAAAACATTGGAGCTGCATAGTGATGCAAAGGCTGTACTTATAGTAAATCCAACTTATTACGGTGTATCTACAGATATTAAAAAAATTGCTGATATCGTTCATGAATATAATATCCCATTAATTGTGGATGAAGCTCATGGACCTCACCTTCAATTCAATAACAGACTGCCTATTTCTGGCATGAACGCAGGTGCTGATATTTGTGCTCAGAGCACACATAAGATTGTTGGCTCTATGACCCAAAGCTCAATGCTGCAAGTAAGAAAAGGTTTTGTGGATGTAAATAGAGTTAAAACTGTGATGAGTCTTCTGCAAACAACCAGTCCTTCGTACATCTTACTAGCTTCCCTAGATGCAGCAAGAATGCAGCTTGCCACTGAGGGTAAGGAGCTTTTGGATGAAACTATAGAGCTTGCAAGTTACGCAAGAGAAAGAATTAATAAAATCAAGGGCTTCTACTGTTTCGGAGCAGAGGTATTGAAAAAATCAGCAGCATACGACTTCGATCCTACAAAGATAACTATAACAAGCAAAGAGTTAGGCTTAAGCGGCTATGAAGTGGAAAGAATTCTGGCTGAGAAATACTTCATTCAGCCTGAAATGTCAGATCTGTATAATATACTGTGTGTTTTCTCCTTTGGAGATACAAAGGAAAAGGTTGACTCATTGATTAATGCCCTTGAAGAAATAAGCAGAAACCAAGACTATGAAGCAGCTAGGAGTATTCAGATTATTAATATGCCCCATATACCTGAAAGTGTTCTAACTCCTAGGGAAGCATTTAACAGTAAGGCTGTATCCATGCCGTTAGTTGATAGTCTGGGACAAATAAGCGCAGAGTTTCTTATGGCATATCCGCCGGGAATACCAATATTATGTCCAGGTGAAATAATAACAAAAGAGATTGTTACCTATGTACAAGAGCTAAAGAATGCAAATCTTTATGTTCAAGGCACTGAAGATCCTGAAGTAGTAAATATTAAAGTTGTAAGCGACTTACAGCTTCAAAATTTATAACCTCTAATACTAACCCATTTACTAACTCTATGGTAAATGGGTTTAATTTTGAAGTTGTTTCTCTATAGGCAGCAGTTGTATAATATAAACATAAACCTTCATAATAAAGTTATATATAATATATAAAGTGTTAAATAGACTGTCAGGGGGAGAAATACAAGATGAAAAAAATAATAATTATATTTACTGGTGGTACTATCGCTATGAAGACCGATGAAAAACTAAAGGCAGCAGTACCTACCATGACAGGTGAGGATATATTAAACCTGACTCCGGGTATAGAAAATATTGCTGATATCCATTTTTTCAATTTCAGCATGATACCTGGCCCTCATATGACACCTGAAAGAATGTTTGAGTTGTCAGGCATTATACAAAGCAAGCTTGCAAATGAAGGCTTTGACGGTGCTATAATTACTCATGGTACTGACTCGTTGGAGGAAACAGCATATCTTGTAGATTTGACCACAAATACTGAAAAACCTATAATATTTGTTGGGGCTATGAAAAACTCCTCTGAGCTAGGCTGGGATGGTCCTGTAAATCTTATTGCTGCTGTACATACAGCTGTTTCAAATGATGCTTGGAACAGAGGTGTACTGGTTGTAATGAATAACGAAATACACTCGGCAGCCCTTGTAACCAAAACAAATACACATACCCTTGATACATTTAAAAGTGTTGATTTTGGACCTATAGGATTTATTGATAATGAGAAGGCTTATTTTTATCATAACTATACTAAGCGCCAGTATATACCTGTTAAAACTATTAATAGTAAAGTTGACCTGATTAAGTGTGCATGTGGAATGGATGACCGTCTGTTAAAATTCTGCGTGGATTCTGGTACTCACGGATTAGTTATTGAAGGTATGGGCAGAGGTAATATCCCGCCTGATATGGTTTCAGGAGTTGAATATGCACTTTCTAAGGGTATACCCGTAATACTTGTATCAAGATGCCTTATGGGCAAGGTGCTGGACAGCTATGGATATGCAGGGGCTGGAAGAGTGCTTACGCAAAAAGGCGTTATCCTAGGCGATAACCTCCAAGGGCAAAAGGCTAGAATAAAGCTTATGGTAGCTCTAGGATATACAACAAGTTTATCAGAGCTTAAAGACATTTTTGAGAAAAATTATTATTAAAGGTTGTGACCTAAAATTTTTAGGTCACAACCTTTAATTTATAATTCAAACTATGTAAATAGCTTGTATCTTTGCTTCTACAGCTTTATATTTTCTATCATTGTATAAATAACTTTTTTAACCTTTTCATTGTTTTCACTAAATACTCTGTATACTTCTTCTTCGGTTACCGGTTTGATTTCTGCTTGGCCTTCCAATCCTGCGTCATAGTCTGTTATTAGAGCGATATTCACGTAAGGAATTGCTAGTTCGTTTGCCAGCATACATTCTGGGTATTGGGTCATATTGATTACTTCCCAACCCATCTTACTAAACCATCTGCTTTCTGCTTTTGTAGAAAACCTAGGTCCTTGTATTACTACAACAGTACCGCTCTCGTGTACTGGTATATCAAGCTGTTTACAGGTATCTACTGCTAATTGTCTCAATTCCTCATCATATGGTTCTGCAGGGCTAATATGCTTTACTTCTGGACCTTCAAAATATGTGTCTTGCCTGCCGCACGTTCTATCTACAAATTGATCACAGATAACAAAATCACCAGGTTTTATAACTGCTTGCAAGCTTCCAGAAGCAGTTGGTGCTATAATACACTTTACACCTAGCATTTTCATAGCGTAGAGATTTGCTCTATAGGGTATCAAATGTGGTGGAAAAGCGTGTTTCTTTCCATGCCTTGGCAAAAAAGCGACCTTCTTATTACCTATAGTTGCAATGGCAATTTTATCACTTGTAGTTCCATAGGGTGTTTCGATAGTTACCTCTTCAACATTTTCAAGGAAAGAATAAAATCCAGAACCACCAAAAACACCAATATCAGCTTTATAATCCATAGTTTACCTCCATCCTTCTCTTGTTTCCATATCACAATATTACTATATTATTGGTTTGCCTGCAACTATTATGCCGAGAAAAAAGATATTCCAACTGTAATTCAGTTTGAATATCTTTTACTTATAGTATATTATTCTGGATCCTTTATAAGCTCTGGTTCAACTCTGTCAAATTCAAGATTCAGCGGTTCTTCTTTAAAGGCTTTTACTGATAGTATAATGCTTTCTTTATCTGTAACAATTGAGAGCTCCTCTGCTACCTCTATATCTGAAACCTTGATAATATCTCCAATTCTTAAATTGGCGACATCCAGCCGAATATTCTGAGGAATCTTTTCTGCTTCTCCTTCTACTTCTACAGTTGTTACCTGTTTGTTTATTACCCATCCATTTTTTTCGACTCTGTTTCCGTTTACTATAACTACAGGTATAACAGCATGTATTAATTCGTGTAGTGATATTGGTTGAAAGTCTATGTGCATTATACTTCTATCAACTGGGTTTCTCTGAATTTCCTTTATTATTGCGGTTATCGAGTCATTGCCAAGCTTTAATTCTGCAACTATGTTCTTGCCATTTTTATCTATAAGATTATTTATTTCCTTTATATTGATTTTCAGCAAAGTATTTCCCTCGGATTGATTACCATATAGTACAGCAGGTATCATTTCTTCTCTTCTCAGCTTCCTTGTCTGTTTGTGACCTGCATGTTCTCTTATATTTACACTTAAATCTAATTTTC
>CALGKJ010000200.1 GCA_937930535.1 uncultured Clostridia bacterium | reverse complement strand
ACTACCCCATTAATAGGCTAAGTTTTATGGTTGCTTCCCTATATAATAAGTTTTAACTGATTGTAAATTAGGAGGGAAACTATGGAAAATAAGAAAAAGGTTCTAATAGTAACAAATGACATAGAATGTGCTAGAAATATTCAATACTGTTCTAAAATTGAAAGCTACTTTGAAGCAAACGGTTGGGAAATAAGCGATAAATTTGAATATACTGATAAAGTGGTAATATGCGCATGTGGTTACCATAATGCTCAATATAATAAAGCACTTAAAGTAATAACAAGACTTAGAGAAAACAATTATGATGAAAAAAATGTGATTTTAATGGGCTGTCTGCCAAAGACTCATGAGAAGGACATTAATGAAAATTTTAACTGTAATATAGTGTATTTTAATCAGGAAGAAAAGCTTGATGAAATAATTGATGCTTCAACTAGTTTTAAGAGTGTTCAAGACAGCAATTTATTCAAAGTATATCAGGAGGACACTGTTAACAAAAAAAATAATGGGTTTTATATTAAGATAGGAGATGGATGTCTTGGCACCTGCACATATTGTGTTATAAAAAGGGCAAAGGGCTCATTGAGAAGTACTCCGGTTGATGATATTATAAATCAATTTAAAACAGCCATAGAAAATGGATACAGGAAAATACAGCTTATAGGTGAAGATACAATGGCATACGGTTCGGATACTGGAACGACAATAATAGAATTAATTAATACACTTTTATCAATAGAACCAAATGTAGAGATTTATTTAGGATCTGTAGATATAAAATGGCTTAAGAAATATAATAGTGATTTTGTAGACTTATGCAAAAAAGGAATTATAAGAAAGTTAAATATAGGACTTCAGCATGTAAATGATGATATTTTGAAACGAATGGGTAGAGGTGAAGCGAAATTTAGCGAGGTATATGGAATAATAAAGCAGATTAAAAAAGAATGCCCGGATATTTTTATAAGCACTGATATAATAGTAGGCTTCCCAGGAGAAACAGAAGAAGCTTTTGAAAATCTTATTGACTTTTTAAAGGAGGACACATGCTTTGACAGTATTAAGCACAGCGGTTACAGCGATAATGAATATGCTCCTTCATATAAGTTGGATAACAAAATAGATCCTCTGGATATAGTTGATAGATTTTATCGCTTAAATGATATACTGGAGGGCAAATCCATGATTAATTTTGCAAATAGTCCTGACAGTGAAAGCATGACTTATCTTAAAACCTTTGAAGAGGATATATTTATTATTAAGGAAAGCTATTTAAGCATTATAGATTAGCAACTCTAAAACTCAAAGCACTTTTTGTTAAGAGTTGGTAATCTCTTTGTGAGAAACAACTGGATAAATATAGCTATTAATATCTGTTTGAGAATTACAAAATTGATAAAGTAAGGGAGGAATATGATGAGAGTAGAAGAGAATTCTAACCATAAAATAGATAATTATCAGGAATTTATAGATGAAAAAAATTACTGGCTTAAAAAGCTAGAGGGAGTAAGAGCGGCAAGCTATATACATACTGATTTTGAAAGTCTTTATTGTGAGAAAAATACTATAAAGCTTAATGAGTACATACTAACTGATGATATATCAAAGGGTATAAAAAAGCTAGGAAACAATTCTAAGTATGCCAGCTTTATAATAATACTGTCGGCAATAATGATCCTTTTAAAAAAATACACTGATGATGAAGATATATTAATAGGTATTCCAAAGTTTTCGGAGGGAAATTCTTCTGATAGGGGTGAGAATCCTTTGCCGGTCAGATGCGGCATTGGGAGAGATGACACTTTTAAAGACTTGCTGATAAAAATAAAAAATGTAATAGAGGAAGCAGAAAATAATTCAAACTGCCCCTACCAGACAATAATTTATCCATTGGTTGAGCAATTAAAATGCAGTAGTGAGAAATTATTTAAGGTAATAGCTGCAATGTCTGATGCTGATAGTATTTACCCATCTATTTATTCAGGCATATTATTTACAGTAAGTGAAAATGATGAGCATATAGCTATATCTGTACATTTCAATACAAGGGAATATGAAACAACTACTATAGATAGACTGATTAAACACTTGAGTAAAATCATGAGTGCAATTATTGGAAATACAAATAATCCTATTGATACGCTTCAAATAATTGAGGAACAAGAAAGAAAAAGGATACTCCATGACTTTAGCAGTAATGCTGATATAGAATTTTTAGAAGGGAATATTATTAATTTATTTGAACAGCAGGTAAAGCAAAACCCAGATCAAAAAGCTGTAGTATTTAATAATGAATCATTGACTTACAGTCAGCTTGACTCCAAGTCAAATCAGATAGCAAATCTTCTTAAACAAAAAGGTGTAGATAGAAATGATATAGTTGCGCTGCTATTAGATAGATCCTCTAGTATGATTGTGGCAATAATTGGAGTTTTGAAAGCAGGCGCAGCGTATTTACCAATTGATGTTCAAAATCCAGAAGACAGAATAAAATTTATAATTGACGATAGTAAAGCAAAGCTTATTATAAGTCAAAAAGATATTTTGGATAAATTTAATCCACAAATTGACGCAATTGATATATATTCTGGCAGCATATATGAGACTGATGACAGAAAATCAGAAGCTGTAATAATGCCGGAGGATTTAGCTTATGTTATATATACTTCAGGAACAAGCGGTGAACCAAAAGGTTCAATGATTATGCACCGCAATGTTGTTAATCTTGTATTTGGCTTAACAAAGCATATCTACAAAAAATACGATAAGAGACTTAATGTTGCACTAATTGCATCTTATGCCTTCGATGCCTCTGTTCAGCAGATATTTGCCCCATTGCTAGGCGGACATACACTTTTTATAGCTGCTGATGAGGTGAAAATGGATTCGGAAAAACTGGAAAACTTCTACAGAGATAATTTTATTGATATTTCAGATGGCACACCCACACATATTAGAATCCTTGCTTATGGTGAAACCAATTGTACCGCCAAGCTAGGTGTAAAACATTTTATTATTGGCGGAGAGCCGTTAAATTGTGAGGTCACTAAGGATTTATACAACAAGTTTTCAGAGGATAGCTTTGCAATTACAAATATTTATGGATTAACAGAATGCTGTGTTGATTCAACAGTTTTCACCTTTCAGTGTGACAGCAGACTTGATTACAGCGTTGTCCCAATAGGTGTTCCCATGGCTAATCAGAGAGTGTATATTCTTGATAATGAGCTGAATGTTGTACCTCCTGGAGTCAATGGGAATATATATATAGGCGGTGAAGGCGTAGGGAAAGGCTATCTTAACAGACCAGATTTGAATGAGAAGCTTTTTGTAAGTGATATTATGAACCCACAACAAAGTATGTTTAACACAGGTGATTTAGGAAGATGGACTAATGATGGAAACATCCGCATAGCTGGCAGAAAGGATCATCAGGTAAAGATTAACGGTTATAGAATAGAAATAGAGGAAATTGAAAGGGTATTGGCTTTGTATGAGCTGATAAGCGAAGCGGTTGTTATAGTAAGGGAAGGTGAAGATGCACAGGATAAATTTTTATGTGCATTTATAGTTCAAGAGGGAACCATGGTGGAAGATAATATAAGAAGCTACTTAAAAAACAAACTGCCATATTACATGATACCCAAACATTTTATACAACTTAAGAAAATTCCTGTAAATCAGAGCTTCAAAGTAGATAGAGGATATTTAGGAAAGCTGGATATTAAAGCTTTTACCAGCACACGCTTTGTTGCGCCAAGAAATGAGGTAGAGCAGACGATTGCAGATATATGGAAGGAAACCTTAAAGATAGACAAAGTGGGAATATATGACAACTTTTTCAATCTGGGCGGAGATTCGGTAAAAGCTGTACTGGTATTAGGAAAAATGAAGAAGAAAAAACTTGTAGTTGAGGTAAGGAGCTTCTTTGAAAATGCTTCGATTTCTGATATTATTCCGTACATAAAAGCTTTGGATACATCGGATAAAAAAGCTGATAAAGGTGTAGAAAATGTAGTGCAGAATAGCTGTTCTCCTGAAGAGCTTGATAATATAATGAAAGAAATTTCTAATATTGAAGTATAGCAAAACTTTTTAATATGAATGGTAAACCTTATCCATATACTAAGTCCATAGGAGGGGTTAAATGGGAAGCGGAGTTGAGGTTCAATATATATATTCATTATCTCCAATGCAGGAGGCTATGTTATATCAGTCTTTAGTTAAAGATGATATAGATGTAAATCTAAGACAGATTAGTTTTGACATTAAAGGAGAAATAGATATACATTGTTTAGAACATTGTCTAAATTTACTTATTGATAAGTATGATATTTTTAGAACTGTTTTTGTTTATAGGAATACAAACAAACCAAAACAGGTTGTATTAAAGCATAGAAGGACAAGCATAAGTTATATTGACACATCTGATGCTGTGATTGAGGATATTATAGAATACGATAAACAGAGAGGCTTTGATTTATCAAAGGACGTGCTGATAAGATTGACTTTGCTAGGACTTCACAGCGGCAGCTATAAGGCTGTATTCAGCTTTCACCATATTATACTTGACGGCTGGTGCATGGAAGCGGTTATAGGTGAGCTATTTATGCTTTATAAGGCAAGGAGAAATGATTTAGAGGTGACACTGGAAAAGTCCTATCCATACCGAAATTATATTGATTGGATAGAAGAGCAAAACAAGCAAAGCTCCTTGGATTATTGGAGCAGCTATCTGAAGCACTATGAGCATAAACAAGTATTTCGGAATTTTTACGAAAAAAGCACAGAGGGTTACAGCTACAATCAAGCTGTATTTACTCTTGATAAGACTACTACAGAAAGGCTTAAGGAAATTGCTCGGAATAACAAGGTTACTCTTAATACTGCCTTTCTTTGTCTTTGGGGAATATTGCTCAATAAATACGCTGATGCGGAAGATCTTTTAATAGGAACAGTAATGTCTAACAGACCTCCAGAAATTGAAGGATTTTCTGAAATAGTAGGACTTTTTCTTAATACTATTCCTACACGCATTATGTTAGATTATAAAAAAAATTACATAGACTTGTTAAAGGATGTACAGAGCTCGATTATTTCTGCACAGGAGCACGGTTATGTTTCCTTGACAGAGATTTTAGAAATAGCGAGTTTGAAAAGCGACTCAATAGATCATATTATAGTATTTCAAAATCATCTTATATCGGAGGACTTAAACAGTATAGGCACCAGTGGGGAGCTTGGATTTGAAATAAGCAATGTTAAATATTTTGAGCCTATTGGATATAATCTCGGAGTTTTTGTTTATCCTGGTCAGGAGCTGGAGATAAAAATAAATTATAATACTGTAAAATTTAATAATAATTTTATTAATAACATAAAAAGGCATTTCACGGCAATAACGAAAACTATAACATCAAATCCATTATTAAATTTTATGGATATATGCCTTATAGATTATGAGGAAGAAAATCTGTTGATAAGGGCTTTAAATAACACTTTAGTACCATATGAAAGAGATAGTACTATACATATGCTGTTTGAGAATCAAGTTAAAAAAAGTCCTAATGATATAGCGGTGGTATTTAAGGAGAAGTCATATACCTATAATGAGCTGAATCAAAGCGCAAATCAGATAGCATATCTTCTAAGAAGTAAAGGTGTTAAGCCAGATACGGTGGTAGGAATCGGCGTAAAGAGAACATATGAGATGATTATAGGTATTATTGCAGTACTTAAGGCAGGCGGAGCTTATTTGCCTATTGATTTGGATTATCCTGCTGAACGTATAAAATACATTTTAAAGGATAGCGGAGCAAGGCTGTTATTGACATCCCAGATATTGACCGACGAATTGGAATTTAATGGACATATTATCGATTTATCTGATGAAAGCATTTATTGCGGTAGTAAACACAATCCGGTAAACGTAAACAAGCCTAAGGATCTTGCTTATATTACTTATACTTCAGGCTCAACGGGTAAGCCGAAGGGTGTAATGATAGAGCACAGGGCAGTAAACAATTTTATTAAGGGAATTACAGATATTATAGATTTTAGAGCTAAAAAAAGTATTCTGGCATTAACAACTATTTCTTTTGATATTTTTTTGCTTGAGACAATACTACCCCTTACAAAGGGTCTTTATATAATAGTTGCAGATGAAGAGCAGCAAACAAATCCAAGACTTTTAAGCAAGCTTATAGAACAAAGCAAGGTGGATATGCTTCAGGCAACTCCATCAAGAATACAGATGCTGCTCAGCTATGATAAAGATTTAAACTGCTTGCATCACCTCAAGGAGATAATGCTGGGAGGAGAAAGCTTTCCGATAAATATATTAAATAATCTGAAACGGATTAAGAATTTAAAAATATATAATATGTATGGCCCCACTGAAACCACAATATGGTCAACAGTAGGGGAGCTAACCTATTCGGAAAATATAAATATAGGACGACCTATTGCAAATACTCAAGCTTACATAGTGGACAAAAATATGAAGCTTCAGCCTTTAGGATTAGCTGGAGAGTTATGTATTGCAGGGGACGGGCTATCAAGAGGATATTTTAACAAAAATGAGCTGACAGATGAAAAATTTATAGATAACCCTTTTCAAAAAGGCAGTAAAATGTACCGCACTGGTGACTTGGTAAGATGGGTATTTGACAGCAATGGAAATGCAAGCATAGAATTTATCAGCAGGCTGGACAGCCAGTTGAAGATAAGGGGCTATAGGGTGGAGGCTGGTGAGATTGAAAGCAGGATAACGGCATATCCGGGTATTAAGGAAGCTGTAGTAATATCAAAGCAGGACAAATCAGGCACCAATTACCTGTGTGCATATGTAACAACAGCTTCAAAGCTGGATAGTGCCGGTTTAAGGGGTTTTCTAAATAAGGAGCTGCCATACTATATGATTCCCGCTCACTTGATAGAGGTAGATGCTTTTCCTCATACACCTAATAACAAGATCGATTTTAATAAGCTTCAGCAAATGAATGATATAACAGAAGCAGAAAAAGAATATGAGGCTCCAGAGGACGAAATTGAGCAGAAGCTGTTAAAGCTTTGGCAGGAGCTGCTTGGAACAGATAAAATAGGAGTAAAGGATAATTTCTTTGAGCTGGGAGGTCACTCTATAAAGGCGACTATGCTTTTAACCCATATATATAAAGCTTTCGGCATTGAAATAAAATTGAGAAAGGTATTAGATAATCTTACCATAAGGAGTCTTAAGGAGCTTATTGTAAGCAATGAATCTAAAAAGTACAGTAATATAACACCTGCTGGCAAAATGACATATTATCCATTGTCAGCAGAACAAAAGCGGGTTTTTGCTGTTTCACAGCTTGATAAATCAAATATTAGCTATAATATGCCTTTAGCAGTTATGCTAAAGGGTGAGGTAGATAGAACTGCCATAAAAACAGCTTTTGCTGAAATTATAAAGAGGCATGAGCCTTTACGTACATCCTTTGAACTGGTAAAGGATAAGCCTATGCAGAGGATTTATGATAATGCTGCATTTGATATTGAATATAAGGATGTCAGTAAGCTTAATTTTCAATGGGAAATGACGGATTTTACAAGACCCTTTCAGTTGGATCATCCCCCCCTTATAAGGGTTAGATTGCTCAAACTAAGAGAGGGGCTGCATATGATGTTAATTGATATACATCATATTATTGGTGATGAAACTTCTCTTTTTATATTGCTTAAAGAATTTAAAAGTCTTTTTTCAGGACATAAGCTGCAGGATATTAATCTGCATTACAAGGATTATTCTGTATGGCAGAGTTATAAGCTTGGGTCGGAGGATTATACAAAACAGGGGGAATACTGGCTTGGTGTATTCGATAAACAGATATCAAGATTGAAGCTTCCCTTAGACTTTGAAAGACCCAGAATGCAAAGTCAAGAAGGCATGTCTGTTTATTTTAGTATATCCCCCCATTTATTCAATAGCCTTAATGGGCTTGCAGTAAGAAGCAGAAGTACAATGTATATGATACTGCTTGCTTGTCTAAATATTCTGCTGCACAAATATACAGCTCAAGAGGATATAATAATCGGTTCATCAATATCAGCAAGAGTACATCCTGATTTGGAAAATATGGTAGGTATGCTGATAAATACAATAGCCTTAAGAAATTATCCCATAGCTGAAAAGACATTGACTGAGTTTTTAACAGAAGTACGTGAAGGCTGTCTGAAGGCATATGAAAACAGAGACTATCAATTTAATGAGCTGATTGCCAAGCTGAAGTTAATCAGAGATCCTTCACGAAATTCATTGTATGATGTATTTTTTGATTTTCATACTAATGAGCTTGAAAGGAATAAACAGGATCTAGCTGTAAAAGTTATAAATCCAACAAGCAAAACTTCAAAATTTGACATCAGCCTTGAGGCGAGTCAGCGAAGGAACAGGATATTTTTCAGAATAGAATACTGTACTAAGCTTTTTAAAGAAAATACTATTTTAAGATTTAGAGATGACTACTTAAAAATTCTTAATGCTATAGTTGATCCGAAATTTTCAAAAATAAAGGATATTGAATTATACGATGATTTGAATAGTATAAAAAATCCTATTAGTGAAGGTGTAGAATTTAATTTTTAATTTAAGTGGAGGAAAAAGCAATGGAACAATACTGGTTAGAGAAGTTATCTGGCGAGATAGTACAAGGCAGTTTTGCTGCTGATAATATTGATATAGGAAGCAGAGAAAAGTCTCAAATATACTTTGAGCTTAGCAAGGAAATATCAAATGAAATTTTAAAGATTTGCGGAGGCTCTAATTATGCTGTATTTATGATACTGCTTTCAGGAGTTAAATATTTACTGTACAGATATACTGGCAATGAGGACTTGGTAATTGGCACACCGATATTAAAGGATATTTACGAGGAGGGCATGGTAAACAATGTATTGGCAATTAGAAGCAATATTAAAAGAGATGCTTCCTTTAAAGAGTTATTGCTGTATGTAAGGAATAACGTTCAGGATGCAGCTCAAAACCAGAATATTCCATATGAGCATATTATTAATCTCTTAGGTTATAGCATTGATAAAAACGTTAATCCACTTTTTAATACTATGGTGCTGCTAGAAAACATACAAGCCAAGAAATATGTAGAAAATATTTATACTGATACCTGCTTTGCTTTTAGTATAAATAATGGAATTATAGGATGCAGCCTTGAATATATAGAGAGCAAACTGAAAAATGACAGAGTAATGCAGCTTCAAAGGAATTTGATAAATGTTTATAAAGCTGCTGTTCAAAATATGGATATTAAGCTTCAAGATATTGATATACACTCAACTGAAGATAAACAAAAAATATTATACGAGTTTAATAATAATCATAAAGAAGAAGATCTTAACATGCAGTTGTATACCTTTATTGAACAGCATGCAGAAAAAACTCCGCATAAAACAGCTGTTTTATATGGGGAACAGCAAATAAGCTACAGAGAGTTAAATGAAGGCGCAAATAGGCTGGCACGCTTTTTAAGCAAGCATAAAGTGAGTACAGGCTGTATAGCAGCAATAATTATGGACAGAACCCCGCTGATGCTTCAAAGCATACTGGCACTGTGGAAGCTCGGGGCAGCTTATATACCATTAGATCCTGACTATCCAGAAGATAGAATAAGCAGCATATTATCTGATTCAAACTGCCATATGATTTTGTCTATATCACAATATTCCAATCGGATTGCAGATGAGAATTATCAGGAAAAAGTAGTACTGCTGGATGAGAAAATAGCTGAAATACAAGATCAAGACAAAGAGAATTTATATATCAAAAATTCCTTGGATAATTTAGCTTATGTAATATATACATCCGGTTCTACAGGAAAGCCCAAGGGTGCTATGATAGAGCAAATGGGTATGCTGAACCATATACTTGCAAAAATAGAAGATTTGGGACTGGACAGCAGTTGTGTTATAGCACAGAATGCTTCCCAATGCTTTGATATCTCTGTATGGCAGTTTTTCTGTGCCCTGGCAGCAGGCGGACAAACTGTCATATATCCTAACCGGGTAGTATCTGATTTAAAGCAGTTTACCCAAGCAATAAATAAAGATAAGGTAACTATTATGGAGGTTGTGCCGTCCTTTTTAGGTGTATTGCTGGAGCATATGGAAATAGAAAAAATTGCACTTCAAAGCATCACCAATATTATTGTTACAGGAGAGGTACTGCCTTTGCAGCTTGTAAAAAGATGGTTTAACCTATATCCCCATATAAAAATGGTTAATGCATATGGTCCGACAGAGGCTTCTGACGATATAACCCATTATATTATGGAAGCAGGAGCTGAATATGAAGATGTACCCATAGGAAAACCTCTGCGCAACTTTAACATATATATAGTTGATAATGATATGAATTTATGTCCAATAGGCGTAAAAGGAGAGATTTATGTATCAGGTCTGGGAGTCGGCAGAGGATACCTTAATAATGCTGCCTTGACAGAAGCAGCTTTTCTACCAAGAGATATATTTAAAAACATTAACGCAAGAATGTATAAGACAGGTGATTTAGGCTGTCGGCTGAATGATGGACACATAAGGTATTTTGGCAGGAAGGATCATCAGGTAAAGCTGCGAGGCTTTAGAATAGAATTAGGAGAAATTGAAAAGGCTTTGTTAAAGCTTAGAAATGTTAAGGAGGCAGTTGCCTTGCTTTGTGAGAGCCTAAGCGGTGATAAGTATATATGCGCTTATCTAGTAGCTCAAGAAAAACTGGACAAGTTTGAAATACGCAAAAGCCTTTCAGAATATTTACCGGAATATATGATACCAGCATATTATGTATACATGGACAAAATGCCCTTATCAGCTAATGGAAAAGTAGACAGAAAGGCGTTTCCTAAGCCTGATTTTAAATCTGAAGAGTACTACGAAGCACCACAAAATGATGTACAGAAGAAGCTGGTCGAAGTATGGGAAGAGGTATTGGATTTAAAAAACATAGGCATTAACGATGACTTTTTTGAAATAGGTGGAGATTCAATAAAGGCAATACAGATTTCAGCAATTTTGCAGAGAGTGGGATTAAAACTGGAAAATGCAGATTTATTTTTAAATCCTACTATAAAGAAGGTAGAAGGGTTTGTTAAGAAACTGGATTTTACTGTGGAACAGGGTATGGTTGAAGGTAGTGTTCTGCTTACTCCTATACAGAAAAAGTTTTTTGAAAGGAATTATACAGATAGCAGCTACTATAATCAAGCTGTTTTATTATATGGAAAAGAAGGCTTTGATAAGGACATGGTAATAAAAGTCTTTGACAAATTGATAGAGAAGCATGATGCGCTGCGAATGACATTCGTGCTTGAAAATGGTCAGGTAATGCAACGAAACAGAGGCGCAGAAGAGGACTTATATAATTTCTTCCAATGGGAGCTGGATGACAGCTTGGATATAGAAGAACAAATAGTGAGAACATCAGAGGAAGTACATAATAGCCTGAATATTTACGGCGGACCTCTTGTAAGTATTGCGTTATATAAAGCAAGGAATGATGGGTATCTGCTTATATCCATTCATCACCTAGTTATAGATGGAATATCATGGAGAATATTGCTAGAGGATTTTGAAGCGGCCTATGAGCAAATGACTAACAATTTAGACATTGAGCTTTCTCCTAAAACAACCTCTTATAAGGACTGGTCAAATAGACTGGAAGAATATGCAAAAAGTACTGCCATTAATAAGGAATTGGATTATTGGAAGACTGTAAAAGAGGTTGAATATAAACCATTACCAAAGGATTATGTATTAGAGTGTGAACAAAGAAAGGTAGAAAATATCCACGGGATTACGGTAACGCTGAATGGTGAAATGACTGATAAGCTGATTAAGGAGTCAAACTGGGCATACTCAACAGAAACCTATGATATCCTTTTGACCGCATTAGGTATAACCTTGAATATGTGGTGTAATATGAAGAATATTCTTGTTAGTATGGAAGGACACGGCAGAGAAGCAATAATCAAGGATATAGATATAAATAGAACCATTGGATGGTATACTTCCATATATCCTGTTGCAATTGAGCTTAAAAATGCAGAAGATATAGCTTACAGTATAAAGCATGTAAAAGAAATTTTAAGAGGTATTCCAAACAAAGGCATAGGATATGGCTTGCTAAGATATTTAGCACTAGATAATGACAGGGATGATAATAGCCTGAATATTGATCCAGAAATATGCTTTAACTACTTAGGGCAGTTTGATAAGAGTATCAGCAGCAAAAGCTTATTTGAGCTTTCATCAATGAATATCGGAAACACAATAAGTCCACGCTCTGAGCAAGAATTCAGCTTAGAGGTTATTTGTTTAATCGTAGATGGAAGTCTAAATATTTCATTTAAATACAATACATTTGAATATAAAAAAGAGAGAATAGTAGAATTGGCAAATTGCTATATATCAAATTTAAGAAAGCTAATCAATCATTGTACAGGAATCAGCGAAAAGCAGCTTACGCCTAGTGATGTATCGGAGGAAGAAGACTTGACCATTGAGCAGCTGGATAGCATTACAGCATCATTGAATCTGTAGAAGTTCGTTTATTAGGGGTGTGCAACATATGAAAGTAAAGGTAGAAAAAATACATGCTCTTTCGCCTATGCAGGAGGGCATGTTATTCCATACTTTATACGAAAAAGAAACAGGAAATTATATTCAGCAGGGTATATTTACGTTATGCGGGGATGTTGATACTGTTTTACTAGAAAGAAGCTATAACCTGCTTATGGAGAGATATGAGGTACTGAGATCTATTTTTGTTTATAAGGCAGTTAATAAACCCATGCAGGTGGTTCTTGGAAATGCTGAATTAAAGCTAAGCTATGAGGATATCTCAATAATGCCTGAAAAGCAAAAGTATATGTATTTTGACAAAACCTGCGAAAAAGATAGAATAACGGGATTTGATATTACAAGGGAAATACCTGTAAAGATAAGGGTTTTTAAGATTGCCGATAAGGTTTACAGGCTGATATGGACATACCATCATATAATAATGGACGGTTGGTGTCTGGCGATAGTACTAAATGACCTTCTGCATATTTATCAAAGGCTTAAGGAGGGCAGAACAGTAAGCTTAGAACCGGCAGCACCCTTTAGGAGCTATATTAAATGGCTGCAGGAACAGGATAAGGAAGAGGGTCTGAGATATTGGAAGAATTATCTTCAGGATTATGAAAATACTATACCCTTTGCTAGGACTGTCTCATCTCAAAATAAGAGCCAATATAAGAAGGACGAGATAGCTTTAAAGCTGAGCTCTAAGGTTACTGATAAAATCAGCCAAATAGCATATAGTTGTAAAAGTACTATAAATATAGTACTTCAAACTGCTTGGGGCATTTTACTTCAAAAATATAAGAATACTACAGATGTTGTTTTTGGCTCAGTAGTATCTGGAAGACCTTCGGAAATAGCAGGAATAGAAAATATGGTAGGCTTATTTATTAATAGCGTACCTGTAAGAGTAAAGGGCAGCAAAGGACAGACCTTTGCACAATTGCTTAAGGAAGTTCACAGAAACGCAGCCCAGTCAAAATCCTTTGAGTTTTTGTCTTTATCCGAAATCCAAGATGTAAGCAGTCAAAGCCAGAGCATAATTGATCATATATTTGTATTTGAGAATTATCCTATCAAAGAAAAAATAGGAGAATTTGAAGATAAATATAATATAGGCTTTGTTATTAATGATGTTAAGTATATTGAACAGACACACTATGATCTTAATGTTCTGATTTTTCCTGGAAACTGCCTGACTATTAAATTTTCTTACAATGCTGCCATTTATGCATGTGAATTTATTGAGGGAATAAGCCAGAGCTTTGAGACAATTATTAGTCAGATTATAGAAAATCAATATGTGGAAGTAGACAAAATCAAACTGCTTTCAGCACAAGCAGAACATAAGCTGCTCCAAGACTTCAATCCTGCGAAATCAGTGTATCCAAGAAACAAGGCAATACACGAGCTATTTGAGGAGCAAGTAGAAAAAAAGCCGGATAATATAGCAGTAGTATATAAAGACAAGATGCTAAGCTACAGGGAATTAAATAGAAAGGCAAATCAAGTAGCAAGGGTGCTTAGAGCTAAAAGCATTGAAGGAGACAAAGCAGTTGGAATAATTGCAGAGCGTTCTCTGGAGATGGTTGTAGCTATATTGGGAACGCTTAAAGCAGGAGGAGCATATCTTCCCATAGATCCTGAGTATCCAAGGGACAGGATAGAATATATGCTGGAGGATAGTAAATGTACTATTATTCTAACACAAGCACATTTACAGCATATTGTAAAAGACGGCATAGATAATATTATTCTGGATGAATATATTATACATAATACAGAGCTGGAGGATTGCAGCAGTGACAATTTAGATACAGCAGAAAATACAGACAGGCTTGCTTACATAATATATACATCCGGCTCTACAGGCAGACCAAAAGGAGTTATGATTAATACTAACAGCGTTGTAAATGTTTTAACAGCATTACAGAAAGCATTTCCTATAAAAGAAACAGATGCATATCTGCTAAAAACAGCATATACCTTTGATGTGTCTGTTACAGAACTATTTGGATGGTTTTTAGGAGCAGGAAGGCTCGAAATATTAGAAAAGGGTGAGGAAAAAAATCCAAAGGCTATTAGAAAAGCTATAAATAATAGGGGAATAACACATATAAACTTTGTACCAGCTATGTTAAATATGTTTTTAAATGAAATAGAAGATGAAGAAGCACGTAATATGGAAAGCTTGAGATATATATTTGCTGCTGGAGAAGCTATTTCAAAAGAGTTGGTAAAAAAGGTTCACAATAAACTAAAAACAGTACAACTACATAATATATACGGGCCAACTGAAACAACAATTTATGCTGCAAGATATTTTTTGAAAAGAGAAGTCGAGATAGACACTGTTAACAGCGTACCAATAGGAAAGCCTATGGAAAATACAAAGGCTTATATAATAGACAACAGCAATATGCTTTGCCCGGTAGGGGCTGTAGGGGAGCTATGTATAGCAGGAGAGGGAGTTGCAAGAGGATATCTGAATCAGCCGGAGCTGACAGCTGAGAAGTTTGTGATCAATCCATATGTGACTAATGAGCGTATATATAAGACAGGTGACTTGGCGAGATGGCTTCCTGATGGAAATATAGAGTTTTTGGGAAGAATAGATCATCAAGTAAAGATACGTGGATTCAGAATAGAGCTTGGAGAGATAGAAAGCAAGCTGCTGGCACATGAAGCGATAGAAGAAGCTATAGTGCTTGCAAGAGATGATAAAAGTGAAGGAAAGTACTTGTGTGCATACATTGTTGCTCATAAGCAGCTATCAGAAGGAGAACTGACAGTAGGTACACTAAGAGAGCACCTATCTAAAGATCTACCTTATTACATGATACCATCATATTTTATACAGCTCGATAAAATACCTTTAACAGCTAATGGAAAGATAGATAAAAGAGCACTACCCCAGCCAGATAAAATAGTAACAGCAGGTGCGAAATATGAGCCGCCAAGAAATAGCACAGAGCAAAAGCTTATAGATATATGGAAAGAAGTATTAGGCATAGAAAGTGCAGGTATAAACCATAGCTTCTTTGAGCTGGGAGGGCACTCACTAAAAGCAACAAGCTTGGCAGCAAAGATACATAAGGTGTTTAATGTAGAAATACCTTTAAAGGTGATATTTGAGGAATTTACAGTAAAGACCATGGCAGAATATATAGAGCGATCAAAAGAAAGCATATATTCTTCAATACAGAAAATAGAAGAAAAAGAATATTATGAAGCTTCATCAGCTCAAAAAAGGATTTATACTCTTCAGCAGCTTGATACAGCAAGCACTAGCTATAATATGCCTGGAATACTGAAAGTAGAAGGAAGCTTGGATATAGAAAGCCTAAAGTCATCCTTTGTGATGCTTATTAATAGGCATGAAGCACTAAGAACTAGCTTCGAGGTTTTAGAAAAAGGTCTGGTACAGAAAGTACACAAGGAAGCAGAATTTGAAATTGAGCAGTATGAAGCAGATGGGGCTAAGGAAATAGAAGCAATAATAAAAAGCTTTGTAAGACCATTTAATCTTTGTATGGCACCGCTCCTAAAAGTGGGGCTTATTAAAGTTCATCCAAAATCACATATACTGATATATGATATGCACCATATAATATCAGATGGAACATCCATAGGGATCTTAATTGATGAATTCAGCCAATTATATGAAGGAAAAGAATTGTCACCGCTTAGGATACAGTACAAGGATTTTTCTGAATGGCAGAACGAATTACTTATGGACGGCAAAATAAAAAAACAAGAAGAATATTGGTTGGAACGGTTTAATGGCGAAATACCAGTACTGGATATTCCAACAGACTACCAAAGACCAGCAGTACAAAGCTTTGAAGGGGATAGCATAAGCCTTGAATTAGATATTAATCTGACAGAAAAACTAAGGGTAATAGCAAGAGAGACTGGTACAACCCTGTACATGCTGATGCTGTCGATTTTTAATATATTGCTGTCTAAATATAGCGGACAAGAGGATATAATAATAGGAAGCCCTATAGCAGGAAGACCACATGCAGACTTGGAAAATATTATAGGGATGTTTGTAAATACACTAACAATGAGAAACTATCCAGAAGGACAAAAGACCTTTAGAGACTTCTTAAAGGAAGTAAAGGAAAATGCATTAAGCGCTTATGATAACCAAGATTATCAATTCGAAGAACTGGTAGAAGGATTAAAGGTAGCAAGAGATTTTAGCAGAAATCCATTATTTGATGTAATGTTTGTAATGCAGAATAGAGAATCCAATGAAATAAAGCTAAAGGACTTGACAATAAAGCCATATAAAAACTCTAACAGTATATCGAAATTTGATTTAATGCTGACTTCCGAGGAGCAAGAAAACAAAATTATTTTAACTGTGGAATACTGTACAAAGCTATTTAATAGAAAAACAATAGAACGATTATGCAGACACTATGAAAATATTACTAATCAAATATCAGATAGCTTAGATAAAAAAATAAGTGAAATAGAACTGATAACCGAAGAAGAAAGACATCAGATATTAGCAAACTTTAATAATACAAAAGCAGACTTCCCAAGTGAAAAAACAGTACAACAGCTATTTGAGAAGCAGGCAAGCAAAAATCCTTACAATATAGCAGTTAAATGCGGGGAACGAGAATTAAGCTATAAGCAGTTAAATGAGAAAGCAAATCAGCTTGCAAGAATATTAAGAAGCAGAGGGGTAAAACGTGATAATATTGTAGGAATAATGGCAGAACGTAGTATTGAAATGCTTATAGGGATATTGGCTGTATTTAAAGCAGGAGCAGCTTACCTTCCAGTAGATGCCAATTATCCTGAAGATAGAAAAAAATATATGCTAAGCAATAGTGAAGCAAAACTTGTACTAACGCAAACACATCTATTAAACAGTTTAGACCTTGGTATAGAAATGATAAATATGGAAGATCAACAGCTGTATAGGGGAGATGCTTCAAATCTAGATATACAAAGCAGTACAGAAGAATCGGATAATATGTCTCTGGCATATGTTATTTATACCTCCGGCTCAACAGGCAATCCTAAAGGGGCTATGGTAGAGCAGGTTGGAATGGTAAATCATATTTATGCAAAAATAAATGATTTGGGGTTAGATGAAAATAGTGTTATTGCGCAGAATTCTTCTCATTGTTTTGATATTTCTGTATGGCAATTTATAACTGCATTAGTAATAGGGGGAAAAACAGTTATTTATCCTAATGATGTAGTGCTTGATATTACAAAATTTGTAAAACGAGTAATAAATGATAAAATAACAATATTAGAAGTAGTACCATCCTATCTTGTTGCAATACTTGACAATATTGATATACGAAATAAAGGCTTTGAAAATTTAAAGTATATATTAGTAACCGGTGAAACCTTGAAGCCTGGAATTGTAGAAAAATGGTTCAATATATACCCTCAAACAAAGATGGTTAATGCATACGGACCTACAGAGGCATCGGATGATATAACACATTATATATTAAGTGAAGCACCATCTGCTGACAGTATTCCTATAGGAAAACCAGTTCAGAACATGAACATATATATAGTTGATAAAAATATGAAGCTTTGTCCTATAGGTGTCAAAGGGGAGATATGTGTTTCTGGCATAGGTGTCGGCAGGGGATATATAGGCGATGCTGAAAAAACAAGAAACAGGTTTTTAAAGGATCCATTCAGCATAAAAAAGGATTTAAGGCTATATAAGACAGGTGATTTGGGACGCTGGATGGAGGATGGCAATATAGAGTTTTTTGGCAGGATGGATTACCAAGTAAAAATTCGTGGCTTTAGAATAGAGCTTGAAGAAATAGAAAGTAAGATACTTGGATACCCAGCTACAAAAAATACAGTTGTAGTAACCAAGGATAATATCAACGGTGATAAATATATTTGTGCATACCTTACGGCAGAAAAGGCTTTTAAGCTGGATGATCTAAAACAACATTTATCAAGGGAATTGCCTGATTATATGATACCAGCATATTTTGTATTATTGGAGGAGATGCCCCTTACTCCAAATGGCAAAATAAACAGAAAGGCATTACCAGAACCAGAGAGCAATATCGCATCGGAAATAGAATATGAAGCACCAAGGAATGAAGCTGAGGAAAAGCTGGCGGAGATATGGAGAGAAGTAGTTGGTGTAGATAAGATTGGAATTAATAATAATTTCTTTGATATTGGCGGTCACTCTTTAAAAGCAATCACTATGATAGCGAAAATACACAAGCAGTTTAATGTAGAAGTTCCTTTAAGACAAGTGTTTGAGACCGCTACAATAAAGTCAATGGCAGAATATATAATGAGCAAGCAAGAAAGCATATACACACATATACAGCCAATAGAAGAAAGCGAATACTATGAAGCTTCATCCGCCCAAAAAAGGATATATACATTACATCAGTTCGATAAGGAGATTACCAGCTATAATATGCCCGGAGTACTAGAGTTGCAGGGTGAGCTAGATGTGGAAAGACTGAAGCTATGTTTTAAAAGACTGATAAAAAGACATGAAGCTCTTAGAACCAGCTTTGAGGTAGCAGAAGAAGGTATAATTCAAAAGGTACACAAGGAAGCAAAATTTGAAATAGAGCAGTATAAAGCAGAAGAAAAAGAGCTGGAAGCAATAGTAAGAGCCTTTATAAAGCCATTTGATTTATCCCAATCACCGCTTTTGAGAGCAGGAATAATTAAGCTGAATCCGAAATCTTACATACTTATGTATGATATGAATCATATAATATCAGATGGAGTATCAATGAACATACTTGTGGAGGAATTTATACAGATTTACAGCGGAACAGAGCTGCCAAGCCTAAGAATACAATACAAGGACTATGCTGAATGGCAGAGCAACGCTGTCAGAGAAGGAGCACTTAAAGCACAGGAAGAATACTGGCTGAACAGCTTTAAAGGAGAGCTGCCTGCACTGAATCTTCCACTGGACTATCCAAGACCTCCTATACAAAGCTTTGAAGGAGCACATATAGACTTTAGCCTTGGAGAAGCACTGACAGAAAAGCTCAATGAAACCCTGAAGCAAACAGGATCAACCCTATACATGGCACTGCTGGCAGTATACAACATAGCACTATCAAAATACAGCGGACAAGAGGATATAGTAGTAGGCAGTCCAATAGCAGGAAGACCACACGCAGACTTGCAGAACATCATAGGAATGTTTGTAAATACACTAGCAATGAGAAACTATCCAGAAGG
>CALGKJ010000199.1 GCA_937930535.1 uncultured Clostridia bacterium | reverse complement strand
TTTCCCAGTCCCTTATTTCTTTTTCAAGGTCGCTGGGGCTTGGTGGCAGCTCGACGTCTGCAACAAATCTTGAATAAACTTTTGACATAATATCACTCTCACATTTCTCAAATATTTATAAGTGATTGTATTGTGCTTATTATAAAAAAGTGATAATATGAAATTATATATATAAGGAAGAACTTGCTGTGCGACCTTATGATATATGCATTGAGCTGGAGAAATCCAGCTTATCACTTTTTTTGTATATAATTTCACCCCCTATATCTTATTGCCAGCAACAATCGCTTACAAATTATATTCTATTTTATTTATTGTAATCTTGCAAGAGCGCGCTTGTACGAAATTACCATTTATTGTAACCTACTGTATTTTTCTAGTTTTTTGTTTTCTGCTATCTTATGGTTTAAATATTAAATATAAATCTAACATATACAAATTCTTCATTTCACTATGTAACACAAATCTTTCAAAACCACTTTTACAACATTGTATGCTTTGCTGCTAAAAACAATATGCTAGAGATAGCCAACTGGAAGCTTTTGAAATGTCATTTGTTTTGCTTTGCTAAAGGCACGAACTTCTTAATAAACATTAAGAAATAAATTATGAAATACACGATACAAATATCAATTATAAATGTGAAAATCTGAATTTCCAGTTTGTGAGGAAAAAGTAATGGATTTAGAAACTGTAAACGATTTAATGGTGTAGTAGTTGAGTGATAAAAAGTAAAATTATAAGGGAATCCTACAGAAAAACTTTGTTCTACAACAGTATGATTAATTTTACTCCAAAATATCGAAGTTACTACTATAAATACACTTAAAACAATATTTTTATTAAACTTCATAACTGACCTCCAATTGTAATTATAGAATTAATTTACATTGCTAAATGTAGTATGTTATACTATATATTATAACATTAGGGAGGGATTAGTAAATGAAATACAAAAAAATTATATCAATATTACTCTGTATGCTCATACTCAGTATATCATTATCAGACATGCTTTATGCTGATAATAAAGAAAAATCCGGTAATAACCTAAAATTTGATGAGAAAACACAAAAGATGATAGATAAGGTTTTAAAAGAACATAAGGGAGTTAAATTAGTACCTATAGATGAATGTGAAAATCTAAAATCTATTGATAAAAATAATCTGATTCAAATTAACTCTGAAGAAGATTTTAATGCACTTATTAATACATTGAGATCAACTGCACAAATTGAAGGTAAGGCAGAGAATAATATCATGCAATCAATAGTAGCACCTCAAAGTATTGATACATATTATAAGCACATTTCATGGTATTCACCAGCATCATCAATTTTATCTAGCCTGCTTTGTTGGAAAAACATAACATTTAATTATACTTTAAACGGCATTACACTGACGAATTTATCAAATATAAAAAGTTATATATCTGGTATAAATGTTTGCACTTGGACTCAGAATAATGCTTACTATAGCATTATAGGAGCAGGTTCTGGAGCTAATATTACTATTGATGGTTATTATTTAACTGGTATTAAAATTGGTGGTCAACCTGCAGGAGTAGTCATAAATGATACATGGTATAGAACTTGGTACTGGGACTAATACTCAAATATCAAGATTAACTGTGGTCTCAATATTGATATATACATTTATAAAGCCGACATAACCAATATTTATTAATAGAAAAAATATTGATTGTGTCGGCTTTACTCTTTTTGATAACTCCCATTGCGCTTATAAATTTTGTAGCTTTATAGCCATTTTTAGTTCCATTACTAGGGACAGTGTCATCATCCATACTGGACACACAATGAAAAAACAACCCCATATTAAAGGTTGTCTTTGTGTTAGCTGATTATTTGTGTTGAGCTGTACCTATGTACGGAGCTGGCATACTTTTTAATCCTACAGGATCTCCTATATCTGATGCAAAAGCAGTATTTGTTGCAGATATAAGCAATATTGAGACTAATAACAGTGTCAGTATGGATTTACTAAGCTTTTTCATATCTAATGCCCCCATATTCTAATAATTTCATATAAATTAATCCAAGACATTCATGTAAGCCGCTAATATAGGCTTTGCTATCTGTTCCCTTGGTTAAATCTATTATTACACGAGTAAGGTCTTTTAGGCAAGGCAAATTATATGCTGATTCTGTGATAAAATTCTTAAGATTAAATATTAATGAAGCTTTATGTAAATACTTACCCTTAGTATTTAACAATGCATCAAAATACTCCGCATATGAACTTTCATTTCCTAAATCCATTTGTATCTCTGCAACTGTCTGAACACAAAACAAATGATTGGATAAGCTGTATTGCTTTTCATTTGCTTCTATAGCTAAATCAACATATCTCTGGGCATTTTCATAATCTTTCATTTTCCTATAGGTGTTGCCCATATTATTATATGTTACTACCATTGGGGAAAGATTGACCTCGTCGGGATAAGTTAAAGCTTCTCCATAGTACTTGAGTGCTTCCTTATATCTTCTAAGTCTTGAATTAACTAAGCCTATATTAGAAATAGCACCTGCTTTCTCAAAATTCTTTGTAGCATAGTCTATTGCCTTTTCAAAATGTTCTCTTGCTGTCTTGTACTTTGCGTTATGCAAATATGAGATGCCTCTCCAATAGTAATAGTAATACATGGTGTTATTGCTTAGTTTATTTTTATGCATTTGTACAAGCTCTTCTACTAATTTAAACCTCTTTTCAGATATTTCACGCATATATTCAACATGATAAATATATGCCATCTCACACCAGAAAAACACCTGCAAATCTATTTCTTTTTTAGGCAGCTCATCAATGGCAATCTCATAGCATTCAAAGGATCTGGTAACCTTATTGGTATAATGGTAGTTTCTTGCCATACACTTATACATCAT
>CALGKJ010000198.1 GCA_937930535.1 uncultured Clostridia bacterium | reverse complement strand
CATAGCCTGCGATCCTGGCCCTGAGGTTTTCCTCATCAAATACGGGTGTAGCGACGCGTATGGTTACCCTTACTGATTTGATTCTTTCGGGATACTTCTTAAATATCAGCCAACTCGAATCATTCGGTTTGTTCAGATCATGGTCAAACCGAGCTTCGCCGTTTTCTATACTGATTGTGGCAGAGCTGTCATCAATATCCCACTTGTCTTCATTGATTACCCCATTATTAAAATTGTCATATAATACCCAGCCCCAATAGCGATACCTTTTGGCTGCACTTTCGCCGGGTAATGCGATGAAAGAAAGGAGAAAAAATACGATCGCCATGGCGGTAATAATTTTTTTCATTATGCCTTCCCCCCTTTTCAATTTAGCAATACGTAATTTCTGTATTAAATAGTATGCTTATATATTAAAGACATTCTAAGCGACAATATAGACATAAAGCTGTATGACTTGGCGTTGTGAAATTGATTAAATTATTTGCTATATGTATAATTTATATAAAGTGCCAAATAATCTATATAAATAGTGATAAATATTTTGCATAGCCACAAAACCAATACACTATTTATATTTAATAGAAAGTGTATGCTTTATAGTATTTGAATGTAAAAACATTATCACTTTCTATATATATTAAAGCGTTATAAGTTTTTATCTAATATAATGGTGTTATGTATTCTTAATTATTTAGAATATGTGCCGCCATTAATTAAATATGCATTATTTTTAAACGGAGGGATGATTTTGAAAGAATTAGGCTCGTTCAAGGTAAAAGGTATATATGTTTTGGTAGCTGCATTGCTTATTATTATTATATTTTTTAATAATATAGCTGGGTACCTAATTGACTATCAATGGTTTTCCGAGTTGAACTACAAAGAAGTATTTTTTAAAAAATTATTTACTCAAGTTCAGCTGTTTGTACCTCTATTGATTTTATTATTTTTTGTATTCTTCTTATATTTAAAATCAATAAACGCTCATTCAATTAAGCATAGTAGAGTTCTTTTATCTAAAAAGGAAAAAGGGAGTAGAAATATTATTTTTATTTTAGCTTCCTTGGTAGTATCGTTTTTATTTTCATTGACCTTTTCATCAGATGTGTGGTATGAATTCCTGATATTTATAAATCAATCTGTATTTGGAATAGCAGACCCTGTGTTTGGGCGAGACATAGGATTTTTCATATTTGCGTTACCTTTCCTTAGTAAGATGTATGGATATATCATAGGGTTAATCTTTATATTTGCTATGATGACATTAGCTTATAACGGCATAATATTCCTTACTACTAAGGTAACTCCCAACTCTGAGACTGAGGGTCCTAATATCAGAGCCTTATATAACCACAAGGATATTTATCGCGATATACTTGGTGCTGCTTCAAAACAGCTTATGATACTAGGTGTTATATTCTTTATAGTATTAGCCTTTGGATTTTATCTCAGAATATTTGAAACCTTATATTCCGGCAGGGGTGTAGTATACGGGGCAAGCTATGCAGATATTCATGTTACCCTTCCATCTTATTATGCTTATATAGGTATATGTATATTAACATCTGTATTGATGATACTGGCATGGGGTAAAAAGAAATTTAAAATAGCAGCATTTGGACCTATATTGCTTGTAGTTGCTATGGTAGCATCAGGCTTAATTTCATCAGTGGTACAGAGTATGGTTGTTGCACCTAATGAAATATCAAAAGAAGAGATGTATATTAATAATAATATAACATATACAAATTACGCCTATGGTTTGGATAAGGTAGTAGAAAGTCCCTTTGCAGTAGAACAAAACTTAACGAGAGATACAATTGAAAAGAATATTGTTACTATAAACAATATACCTGTAAATGACTATAGACCAGCTTTGGATATATATAATCAGATTCAGGGTCTAAAAAACTACTATAGATTTGCAGATATAGACATAGACAGATATATGGTAAATGGCGTTTACAGACAAGTATTTTTATCTCCGAGAGAATTATTACAAGAAAATATTCTAGGTCAGACTGGGAGCCAAAGAGCCTCTTGGATAAACAGATATTTAAAATATACACATGGCTATGGTGTGGCTATGTCACCGGTTAATGAGGTTACTGCATCAGGTCGCCCAAGACTCTTTATAAGAGATATGCCGGTGATTTCAGATGTAGATATACCATTGGATAGACCTCAGATATACTATGGAGAGCTTACAGATGATTTTGCCATAGTTAATACTAAGGAAAAGGAATTTGACTATCCTGCAAGTGATAAAAGTGTAGAGACCACTTATGAAGGAACTGGAGGAATAAAATTATCTCTTTTGAATAGGTTGATGTTTGCAGTTAAAATGGGTGATATTAACTTTATGCTTTCTCAGGATATAACTTCTGACAGCAGAATTCTTATTAATAGAGACGTAATGGAGAGAGTTATAAAAATAGCACCTTTCCTTGCATATGATGAAGATCCATATATAGTTGTTGCAGATGGCAAGCTGTACTGGATAATAGATGCTTATACTACAAGTACTAGATATCCATATTCTGAGCCTATTAGTGCTAATTCCAATATAAACTATATAAGAAATTCTGTTAAGGTTATAGTGGACGCTTATAATGGAACAACAGATTTTTATATCGCTGACACCAGTGATCCAGTTGTTAACACCTATGCAGGCATTTTTAAAACATTGTTTAAGCCATTAGGTGATATGCCTGAAAGTATTAAGGCACATATAAGATATCCTCAGCAGATATTTGATATACAAGCAAATATGTATAGAAAGTATCATATGCTGGATGCAAGAGAATTTTATAATAAAAATGATATGTGGGATATTGCTACCCAGATATATGGTTTAGCAGGGCAAACTACACAGGGAGAGCAGGTAGAATCAACATATTTAATAATGAGACTGCCGGATTCCGATAAAGACGAGTTTCTGCTAATGATTCCGTATACACCTCAAGGCAAAAACAATATGATAGCGTGGCTTGCAGTTAAAAATGATGGAGAAAACTATGGTCAGCTTGTACTATACAACTTCCCATCAGGTAAGATTATTGAAGGACCAATGCAGGTAGAGGGTATAATCAGTCAGGATACAGTAATAGGACCTCAGTTGAATCTGCTTTCTACAGGTGGAAACTCCCAGGTCAGCAGAGGAAATATGTTAATCATACCTGTTGAGGACTCATTACTTTATGTAGAGCCTATATATGTCAGGGCAATCAATGCTAATGCATTGCCTGAAGTTAAAAAGGTAATAGTGTACTATAATAACAAGGTTGTAATGGAGGACACTCTGGAGCAGGCATTAGCAAGGATATTCCCAGTTAAGGGTGCTGATAACCAGCCGCAGCCGCAACAGCCTGCTGCTGATACACCAACAGGTACTATCGAAGAGCTGATTAGGAATGCAAATACAATCTTTAATCAGGCACAGGATGCACAGAGAGCTGGCGACTGGGCTGCTTATGGAACAAGAATCAGAGAGCTTGAAGAGCTGTTAAATCAATTGAATTTACTAACTAATCCAGCAGAACAGCCCATAGAAGCAACGGATACCCAGACAAATGCACAATAGCGTAATAAAATAATTTTAAAAATCATAAATAAAAAAGAGCTTTCTTTATTAGGAAGCTCTTTTTGTATGTCCTAAAATATTGTTGAATATAATGAGCAGGTTGAATTCTTAAAAAGTATGAAGGAATACTGATTATTATATAGAATATTATAAATGCAGATAGCAAATAAATATTTCTATTTGGAAGTCATATACACAAAAGAATATTATAAAATGCAGATTCATCTAAACAATATTCAATACAACATGCTGTCTATGGTAAATGAGAAGCAAAGGGTACAGATAATTACAAGGAGGATGAATTATGAGAATTTTAATTGCAGAGGATGATTTAGCCAGTAGAAAATTTCTATTTAAGTTTTTTTCAGCATATGGTGATTGCGATATTACACTTGATGGCTTGGAGGCTATAGATGCTGTTGTACTTTCCTGGGATGACGAGAAACCATATGATTTAATTTGTTTAGATATAATGATGCCTAATCTGGATGGCATAAAGGCTTTAAAAACAATAAGGGAGCTGGAACGGGAAAGAGGAATCGAGGAAGAAAAACGTTCTAAGATTATTATGATAACTGCTTTAAATGATACAGACAATGTATTCGATGCGTTTCAGATAGGCTGTCAGGCTTATGCAGCTAAGCCCATTGATACTAAGAAGCTTGAGGAAGTAATGGTTAAACTGGATTTAGATAAATAAAAATAGCCCCGGGGGGAGGGCTATTTTTATTATTAGGGTCTTGTATGTATGGCTTTTATCTTTTGTGGAACTATCTATATTATTGCAACTTTTTTAATATAATATACATGGAAAAGCATTTATTTAAGTGTATAATTAGAATAATAGTTGTAAAACCTGTCTATAAATGGTGATGGAGTTATATTTAGTTTATAAAAAATTACGAGGTGGATAATTTGACAGTTAATATAAATAAGTATCAGCAGTATGAAATAATAAAAGAAAAGTTTCAGATAAATGGAATTAGTGTAGATAAATATAAAGAGATCAATTACGGCATTCAATTTGGTGCAGTTTTTAATAACAGCACATACTTAATACGAATATATGAGAGCAAAAAAGGTATGAAGCTGGATTTTTCTCAGGTGAAAAATATAGAAGTATTAAACCTTTTTCAAGCTATTCTTGGTTTAGAAACTGAACACAGTACTGAGAAAAGGGTTAATGAGTCTGCTGTAAACAATTCAGATAAGGATGAATTAGAGCTTATTGGGACTGACGAATCGGGAAAGGGTGATTTTTTCGGTCCTTTAGTAATTGCCGGTGTTTATGCTGATGCAAATACTAAAAAGATACTCAGAGAAATAGGTGCAGATGACAGTAAAAAGCTTCAGGACAGCAGGATAGCAAAAATTGCTGAGGATATAAAAAAGCTGTGTACATATTCTATCGTTGTAATAGGTAACGAAAGATATAATGAGCTGTATGAAAAATTCAATAACCTTAATAAGCTGCTGGCATGGGGACATGCAAGGGTTATTGAAAATATACTGAGTGAGAAGCCGTGCAGATACGCCTTATCAGATCAGTTCGGAAGCCCTGATTTAATATTAAATGCATTGCAAAGCAAGGGGCAGAATATAAATCTGGAGCAAAGACCAAGGGCAGAGGAAAATGTTGTGGTAGCGGCTGCCAGTATACTGGCAAGAAACGAATATGTTATGAGAATGAACAAGCTGTCTCAAGAATTTAATATAGAGTTTCCCAAAGGAGCATCAGTCAAAACCATAGAAATCGGCAGAAGGTTTGTAAAAGAATATGGTAACGATAAGGTTAAGTATGTTGCTAAGCTGCATTTTAGCACAGCACAGAAGCTGATGATATAGGGCTTAATATAAGCATTTTTTATAAAAAGTTAATATAAATCAATAACAGAAAGGGGAAATATAAATGAAAAAGGTTAATGTTTATCTAGCAGAAGGCTTTGAGGAAATTGAAGCGGTTACAGTAATTGATGTGCTTAGAAGAGCCGGGATAGATGTTACTACAGTATCAATTTCTAATGACAGGGAAGTAAAGGGTGCTCATAATATACCTATAAGTGCTGATAAGCTTTTTACACAGCTTGATAATATGCAAACAGATATGGTTGTATTACCTGGAGGACTTCCCGGTACAACAAATCTTGGAGCACATGAAGGACTAAGCCAGATTCTTAAAAGCTTTGCAGAAAATAATAAATATATAGCAGCCATATGCGCTGCACCCAGCATTATTGGTAAAATGGGTATTTTAGAAGGCTGCAATGCTACATGTTATCCGGGATTTGAAGAATATCTAATGGGTGCAAATCCAATGGGTGACTTGGTAGTTCAGCATAACAATGTAATAACCTCTAAAGGCCCAGGAACAGCTTTGTATTTTTCTTTAAAGCTGGTAGAAATACTTCAAGGAAAAGAAGTGGCAGAACAGCTAAAAGAAGGAATGCTTGTACAATAATCATGTTAGAAATAATAAAGGATGAACATAAAAATAGAATGTTCATCCTTTATTATTTCTTATCACTGCTTAGGCAGTTATTTCGCTATCAAAGCTTTCTTTATATTGTAGTAAATACAAATCATAGTACATGCCCTTTTTATTTAGGAGCTCCTGATGCTTTCCGATTTCTCTTATTCTGCCCTTGTGCAGTACTATAATTTTGTCTGCATGCTGTATTGTAGATAGCCTGTGAGCTATAACTATGGTAGTTCTATTTTTTACTACCTTTTTTATTGCATCCTGTATAAGTATTTCTGTTTCGGTATCTATATTTGAGGTTGCTTCATCAAGCACCAGAACTGCCGGATCAAAGGCAAGGGCTCTTGCGAAGGCTAGAAGCTGTCTTTGTCCTGCTGATAGTGTGGAACCTCTTTCCTTTACTTCCTCGTCATATTTATCGGGAAGTTTATCTATAAACTTATCTGCATTAACAAAGCTAGCAACTTTCTTTATTTTTTCATCGGATATTTTTTCATTGTTGAGCCTTATATTGCTTTTGATATCACCGCTGAATAAAAACACATCCTGAAGTACTGTACCTATCTGCACTCTTAGCTCATGCTTATCTATATCCTTGATGTTTTTACCATCAATCAATATTTCACCTTTTTGTATATCATAAAGTCTGCTTAAAAGACTGATAATTGAGGTTTTGCCTGCCCCTGTTGCGCCTACAAAGGCGGCTGTTTCACCGGGGCTTATTTTGAAGCTTACATCTCTTAATACCCAGTTTTCATCATTATAGGCGAACCAGACGTTTTTGAATTCAATTTCACCCTTAATTTTTCCAAGCTTTTCAGGAGCTTCTTTATTTTCAATTCCTTCCTTTTCATCAAGAAGGAGAAATATTCTTTCTGAGGATGCCATAGCTGATTGAAGTATATTGAACTTTTCTGTAAGGTCGTTGATCGGCTGAAAAAACTGCTCAATATAGCTTACAAAAGCAAACAGCACACCGAAGGATATCTGACCTGAAAGCATTTTTGCACCGCCATACCATAGTAAAATAGAGAGTGCAAGGGAGTATAGAAGATCCATGGTAGGTCTGAATATTGCAAACACCAGAAGCTCCTGCATACTTGCTTTTTTATGCTCTTTATTTATCTCTTCAAACTCGCTGTATTTGTAGGCTTCGTTATTAAATATCTGTATAAGCTTTATGCCGGAAATATTTTCGCTGAGGGTAGCATTAATCTTTGCAAGCTTTACCCTTGTCTGTCTGAATGCGTATCTTACCTTAACTCTGAATATGGATGCAGATATTACGATTAGCGGGATTACCAAAAAGCATACAAGTGCAACCTTTGCATTCATATTCAGCATAGTTATCATTATACCGACTATCAGTAAAACATCCTTAAAAAGGTTAACAAGCACTGATGTATACATTTCATTTAAGTTCTGCATATCATTTGTTACTCTTGTTACCAATCTTCCCACAGGATTTTTGTCGAAGAAGGATAATGACAGCTTTTGCAGATGGGTGAAAAGCTCCTGTCTCATGTTATATATGATTTTTTGTCCTGTATAGTTTAGTATAAATATCTGGGCGTAATTAAGGGCAAAGCTTAGTATGATTAATATTAGAAACATCAAGCTAATATTCTTAATACCCATTTTGTCATTGGCCCTAAAGGATCTATAAGCTTCATTGTCAAGAAGTATACCTTCATACTGCATTTCATTTACATGGATAATATATCTATTATCAGTCTCAATGATTTCAGGAACCAGTTTATCTGCATTAAAGGAGCCGGAAATCAGAATATACTTGTTGTCATGCTTTACTATCTGGTGTTTGCTTAATTCGCTGTAGTCAAAACTGGCAGGTAAATGAGTAGTTCTGACATAGTATTTGTTATTGTATAAGGTATTTTTATATGGGGGTTCATGTTCAAAGGATACCATGGGTATATTATAGGATTTTATATAATCATCAATGGCAATACGCATTAAATATGGTCTTGCCAAATCGGTAGCAGTTATCATTGCTAAAAGTAAAAGGCAAATTGCCAAAAGACCAGCAAAGGGCTTGGCGTACCTTAGCAGACGCTTCATCAGCTTGGAATCAAAGGCTTTACCTAAAGCTTCTTCTTCTCTTATATTATTCATTCTATATTCACCTCCTGTATTTAGGCTTCTTTTTCCAGCTTTTCTTCAAGAAGCTGTTTCTCATATATGCCGTTATATAAGCCATTTAGCTCAAGAAGCTGCTGGTGTGTACCTCGCTCTACGATTTTGCCGTCATCAAGTACTATTATTTCATCAGCATCCTTTATTGTTGATATTCTATGAGCTATAATAATCGACGTTCTATTTTTCATTATCTGTTTAAGTCCTTCAAGTATTTTTGCCTCTGTTTTTGTATCAACAGCCGATAGAGAATCGTCTAATATAAGTATCTTAGGATTGCCTGCTATAGCTCTTGCAATTGAAACCCTCTGCTTTTGCCCCCCTGAAAGGGTTACACCTCTTTCACCTAGAATAGTATCAAATTTATCTGGAAACTCAATTATACTATCATAGACTTGAGCCAGCTTTGCAGCTTCTTCTATTCGTTCCATTTCCATACTGTGGTCTGAAAATGCAATATTTTCCCTAATTGTACTTGAAAAGAGATAATTATCCTGTGGAACATAGCCTACCAAACTACGCAGCACCTTAAAGGGTATTGTATCTATATGGTGTCCCCCTATAGAAATAGCTTCCTTTGGGGCATTGTAAAGCCTAAGTATAAGGTTTACAAGAGTAGTTTTACCGCTGCCAGTCTTACCTATAATAGCTAGAGTCTTGCCCTTGTCCAGCTTGATATTTATATTTGATAGTGCAGGAGCATTTGAGTTGGGGTATTTAAATGTTAGGTTCTTAAACTCTATAGCGGCATCTATATTATCAGTATTCAAGCTGAAATCAGCATTAGTATCATCAAATATTTCGGGCTCAGTTTGCAGTATTTCATTTAACCTTATCATTGAAGCGGAGCCTTTTTGCATCATATGAACAACCCAGCCTATTGCCATCATAGGCCAGACAAGAAGTCCTAAATATACAGTAAAGGACACAAATTGTCCAAGAGAAATTTTGTTGTCTATTACCATAGTACCGCCATAGCTTAAGGTAATTAAAAAGCTTAGAAGAGATATAAAGGATACCATTGGCATAAGTCCGCCCCACAATTTAATGAAAGACATGTTTTTGTCTACATTTATTTGATTTGCTTCTGAAAACTTCTCTATTTCCTGCTTTTCCTGTACAAAGGACTTTACTACTCTTATACCAGATATATTTTCCTGAACACGATCAGTTAGAATAGAGAATGCCTCCTGTATTTCCTTGTTCTTTCTATGGGTGTGCTTGCCAATTATCAGCATCATTGCCGCTATAACAGGCAACGGCATTAATGCTATTATGGTCAATCGCAGGTCTATGGTTGCCACCATAATTATTACTGTGGATAGAGTAAGGAAGACTGCATCAGTTATCATTACAATGCCTGGACCGAATGCCATTCTGACTGCATTAATATCATTGGTAGCATGTGCCATTAAGTCGCCGGTTTTTCTATTATTAAAAAAGCTTTGAGATAGTTTTTCCAGATGAGCAAAGAATTTGTTTCTTAACCAGTACTCAAGCTCTCTTGAGGTTCCCATAACCAGCATTCTCCATGCGTATCTAAGTACAGCAACACATAAAGCAATAACCATTATTAAAACTATATAAATGTATATATTCCGCATTGAAAGCTGATTATTACTCAACATATCTGTAACCTTACCCAGCAGCTTCGGGGTTATAAGCTGAAGTATATCAACAAAAATTAGTACAACTATACCCCATATATACCTCCATTTATACTGCTTTAAAAATTCTTTCAGATAGCCATATGTTTTCATATCGTCCCTC
>CALGKJ010000197.1 GCA_937930535.1 uncultured Clostridia bacterium | reverse complement strand
TTTACTGCCTTAAGAAGCCTCCCACTTGATTAGCAAGTGAATTTAATATTTTGCCATGAACCTTGCTTATGTCCTCTTCTGTCAGTGTTTTTTCATCTGACCTGTATGTTAACTTATACGCTACGCTTTTGTATCCTTCTTGAACTTGAGCACCTCTATAAATATCAAACAGCTTTACATCTTCAACTAATTTTCCGCCCTTGTTGCGAATAATCTCTTCTATTTGACCTGCGGTAATATCCTCAGTAACTACAATGGCAATATCTCTTTCTACAGAAGGATATTTTGGAAGCTGCTTATATTTTTTATTGCTATTGCTTTGATTAGCTATCTCATCAAAGTTTAACTCTGCAATATAAGCTCTTACTGGTATATCATAATTGTCAAGAACATCTGGATGAACCTCACCTAACCAGCCTATACGCTTATTATTAATAATTAATTCAGCCGTTCTTCCAGGATGCAGACTATCATGGTTAGATGAAAGAATTCTGTATTTATCAATGTTGAGCTCTTGCAGTAGATTTTCGATTATTCCTTTCAAGTCAAAGAAGTCTATATTGCCATACATACCAATTGTAAGTACTTCTCGTTCTTCTGCAAGGTTTTCCATTGACTGCGACTCAGATAAATAAATCCTTGAAAGCTCGAAGAAGCTTCCAGCACTCACTTTTCGGTTATAGTTTCTTGATATTACATCTAGTATGTTTGGTATTATTGTTGTTCTCATTATACTCTGCTCTTCACCTAGAGGATTAATCAGCTTTATGGAATTTCTCAATGGATTCTCTGCTTTTAGATTAATCTTGTTATATACTCCAGGGCTTACGAAGGAATAGGTAAATACTTCAAATAAGCCTTGAGCAGTTAAGGCATTTTTAGCTGTATCCATAAGCTTCTGTTTTGAACTCACGCCGCCTTGAGTAAAGGTTGTATCCATAAGTGTTGAAGGTATATTTTCATACCCATATAATCTGACTACTTCTTCTATTAAATCCGCTTCACCCTCTATATCATCTCTAAAAGTAGGTATAGCAACTATAAATGCATCATCATCCTCTACTTCAAATTCCAGGGAGTTCAGATATTTGATAATGTCATGATTTGATATTTCAGCTCCAATAAAGCTTCTTACTCTTTGAGGTCTTAGGCTTATTCGTCTAACCTGCTTTTTGTTTGGATATATGTCTATTTTTCCTCCTACAACCTCTCCAGCTCCAATTTCCTGTATAAGCTGACATGCCCTATCAAGTGCTATACTGATAAGCTCGGCATCCATACCCTTTTCAAATCTTGAGGAGGCTTCAGATCTAAGTCCCAGCTTCTTAGAGGTTAGTCTTACATTTACAGCTTGGAAATTAGCACACTCAAGAACCAAGGTCTTAGTATTTTCATCTATTTCACTGTTGCTTCCACCCATTACCCCTGCTATAGCGATAGGCTTTTCTTGATCGGCTATTACCAATATTGATTCAGATAAGCTTCTTTCAACTTCATCAAGTGTTATGATTTTTTCGTCATTTGCTGCACTTCTAATTATTATTTTGCCGCCCGACAGCTTGTTAAGATCAAAGGCATGCATTGGCTGTCCAAGCTCCAGCATAACATAGTTTGTTATATCCACTATATTATTAATGGGTCTTACACCTGCTTTAATAAGCCTATCCTGCATCCATGCTGGTGATTGTTCTACTTTTACATTCTTTACTACTCTTGAAGCATATCTTGGGCATAATTCTGAGTCCTGTACTTCTATTGCAACATAGTCCTTTATTTGTTCATTATTTTCATTAACTTTAACCTCTGGATACTTAAGGTCTAGATTAAGGGTTGCAGCCGTTTCTCTCGCTATACCAAGAACACTCAAGCAGTCCGGTCTGTTGTTGGTTATTTCAAATTCAATTACGCTATCGTCAAGTCCTAACACTTCTTTAATATCCTTGCCCACTTGCACGCTTTTATCAAGTATGTATATTCCATCTAATTGTTCGGAAGTAAGATTTTCTAGGGGCATTGCCAGCTCCTGAGCGGAGCACATCATTCCGTTTGACTCTATTCCACGGAGCTTTCCCTTTTTAATTTTTATTCCACTAGGTAGAGATGCGCCATTAGTAGCTATGGGAACTAAATCTCCTTCTTTAATATTATTAGCTCCTGTTACTATCTGTATTGTCTCGCTTCCTACATCCACCTGTGTTATTAGAAGCTTATCTGCATCTGGATGTCTTTCTATTTTTATAATATTTCCTACTACAACCTTATCAATTTCCTTGCCCATCTCTTCTATAGCCTCAACCTTTGAGCCCGACATTGTAAGCAGATCTCCTAGAGTCTTAGTGTCAATATTTATATCAACATAGTCTTTAAGCCATTTTAATGGTACTAGCATTTTAAATCCCCTTTCTGTTCATTGTCTTCTAGGTTTTTAGCTTCCTTTAAAACTGTGATAGGAACCTTTTATCATTTTCAAACATAAGTCTTAAATCATCTATATCATATTTTAACATTGCAATTCTGTCCAGACCCATACCAAATGCGAAGCCTGAGTAAATCTCAGGGTCTATTCCACATTTTTTTAAAACCTTTGGATGTACCATACCTCCGCCCAGTATTTCAATCCAGCCGGTATACTTGCATATTCTACAGCCTTCACCCTTACATGCAGCGCATGTACAATCCATTTCTGCACTAGGCTCAGTAAATGGGAAGTGATGAGGTCTGAATTTGGTTTTTGTTGTTTCACCGTATAGTTGTTTTGCAAATACATCAAGTGTGCCCTTAAGATTTGCCATTGTGATTCCCTTATCCACGACAAGTCCTTCTATTTGATGAAACATAGGTGAATGTGTGGCATCAATTTCATCAGCTCTATATACTCTTCCAGGAGCAAGTATTCTGATTGGCGGCTTCTGCTTTTCCATTGTTCTGACCTGCACTGGTGATGTTTGTGTTCTTAAAAGTACGTCCTCGCTTATATAGAAGGTGTCCTGCATGTCTCTGGCAGGATGATACTTACTGTGGTTTAGTGCATCAAAATTATAATATGTTTTTTCTATTTCCGGGCCTTCAACGATAGTAAAGCCCATACCTATAAATATTTCTTTAATCTCATCAAGAACCTTTGTCAGCGGATGCTTATTTCCTATCTCCAGCTTTCTTGAGGGCATTGTAACATCAACAAATTCTGTTCTAAGTCTATTTTCCAGATCTCTTCTTTTTAAGCAGTATGCTGTTTCTTCTATTTTCTCAGTAATATAGTCTCTGATTTCATTTGCCAGTTGACCTACTACAGGGCGTTCCTCTGCTGTCAAGGCTCCCATTCCCCTAAGAACTTGAGTCAGTTCGCCTTTTTTGCCCAAGTATTTTATTCTTATCTCTTCAAGCTGTTGAAGATTTTGAATTCCCTCAAGCTCTTTTATTGATTCCATTTTAATCTTTTCAAGTTTTTCTTTCATCATAATGCTCCTTTCCAAATAGACAAAATAAAAAACCTCTATCCCACAGGGACGGAGGTTATCCGCGGTACCACCCAGCTTGCCATTTCATGTTGAAATGTGCCACTTAATCAATAACGGCTGTGCCGTCAAGACTTACTAATTTCAGTCCTGAATCTCCAGAGTGAATTTCTATTGGCGCTTGCCAGTGTGCTTTCAGCCTTGACACACCTCTCTGGAGGCAGCTTCCAATTTACTTGCTCTATCAAAGATTATTCTCTTTATTATTTTGTAAGTATAATAATATTTCCTTTCACAATAGCTATAGTTTAAAAATTCTAGTCTATATATAAATTACCACACCTTGATCAATCTTTTATAGATTATATCATAGAGCCGCAAGCTTTACAATATCATTATATAAATGATAAAAAAGTTTTCCACTTAAATAAATTAAAGTATAACTTATTCTTCTCTCCATTTATCATTTTCTAGCCAATCAACCAAATAATTGATTAAATGGTCGAGTTCGCACTTTCTTAGTGTCTTCCTCCCCTTATAATTCTTATCCTCTACTGTCATACTCATATTACCATTTCCGTCAGGCATAAATTTTATATTCATACCTTTCTCATTTACTATAACCAAGGACGTCAGCTCACTGGCACCAGCTATACTCTCATTTATACATACCAGTTCACAGTCGTCATTAATTATCATAATTCGCTCCATTAATATCACCGCTCCCTATATCATCACATGAACGCTTAATACTTAATTTTATAATATTATTAAGCAATTATTCCTCATACAAAATACTAAATATTATTATTTATTATTTTGTACAATAATATAAGTTATTATAAAGTCCTTGACAATGTGACTAATTATAGATTAGCAACTCTAAAACTCAAAATACTTTTCGTTAAGAGTTGCTAATCTCTATGTGAGAAACAACTGGAAAGTTTTAATTTTGAAGTTGTTTCTATATAGTATGCGGCTGACTCAAAAATACATATGTTTTTATAGTATTTTATATTTTGATAAAAACCGTCACTTTATGCAGTTAATGATTTTGATTATTACCCAGGAAAACCAGTATTACCCACTTTTGGGTTTTAGCTATATTTAATAAAAGCTTATACTTTCTACATATTCTTTATATATACTTCCACTTAGTAAATTATCAAAATTCTCCTTAAGCTCATCAGTATCCATACACTCCAGCCAATCTTCCTTTTTATCACTAAGACGCTTATGAAAATACAATATCTTTACATTATACAGTTTTGCAATTTGACCGAATTTATCTTCTAAAAGCTTTTTGTATATATCGTAAAACCCAAGCTCTTTAAGGCAATTTTTCTGATATACCAAGTATGATATAAAGCTTCTATCTAAAACGTAATTTTTATGGTTTTCTCTCTGCAATCTTTCAAGTACAGCCATATGTTCTCCATAAATTAGATGTATCATTTCAGGAACAGGTATCTTCCCCTCTAAAAAGTATTTCCTTAATTCCTGACTATAATCAGAGCCTCCAGGCATACGTATCTTGGTATAATCATTATATTTACTTTTTGTATATGTAGTCTTTCCCGTTTTATCGAGACCCTCAATTATTACTAAATTCACTTTTAACACCTCACCACTATATTGACTAAATCCATTTTCTAACCAACAACATGGAAACTATTTATTAGCTTCTACTTGTATGGAAGCTTTTCTATACATATAGCTATAGGCGGACAGTTTACTTGATTTACAAACTCATGGACTAAAACTGAATAGCATCTCCAGTCTATAGTCTCAACGTATTCCATCACTGCATCCTTCTCTAAAAAACCACTGTCACCGCCATAATACACAACAATCATTATTATACCGCCTGTCTGCAAAAGCTCCAAGCATTTATTAATAGCTGCTATTGTAGTTTCAGCTTTGGTTCCGATATTGTGATCGCCCTTGGGCAGATAACCAAGATTAAACATTACAGCCTTGATTTTCTCTGTAACATACTTATCTATGTTTTGATGTCCATCTAATATAAGGCTTACGTTTTTTCTCAAGTTCGCTTCTATAAGCTTTTTTTCTGTGGCTTCAAGTGCCAGCTGCTGTATATCAAATGCATATACTCTTCCTTTTTCTCCTACCAGCTTGGAGAGAAATAATGTATCATTTCCGTTGCCCATTGTTGCATCTACCACTATGTCACCTTGGCATACAGCCTTGGAAACAAGCTCATGTGAAATATGCAGTGAATTTCTTAAAAGCATTTTGTCCTCCTTATCAATGAGTAATCAATATCCATATCTGCCGCTATATTGAAAAGCATCTTTTATATAATTTATCTTAAATAGAGCTGCCTCACTGTCCTGAAGCAGCTCTATCACATCAAATCTGCTCATATAGTCAAACAAATGTTTTTGTGACATGTACCATAAAGCAGTTTTTACTATCTTTCTCTGCTTTGCTATGCTGACCGCCTCGCTAGGTTTACCATATTTGTCACTGGTTCTTGTCTTTACTTCTATAAATACAATATTCTCTTTATCCTTTGCGATAATATCTATTTCACCTGCTTTACATGAGAAATTCTTTTGCAGCAGCAGCATACCCTTTGATTGAATGTATTTGCAGGCAATTTCTTCACCTAATTCTCCTAAATATTTATTAGCCTTCACTTTTTCCACCTTTAGCCTTATCAACATTAGAAATAAAAATCAGTATTTCCGCAACTACGCTGTATAGCTCAGGGGGTATCTCATTACCTATATCAAAGTTTAATAATGTTTCTACAAGCTCATTATTCTCCTGTATGGGAACATTGTGTTCCTTTGCTGTTTTTATTATTCTTTCTGCAATTTCACCTTTGCCCAGTGCTGATATCTTAGGAGCACTTTCGCCGGGTTTGTATGTTATTGCAGCCGCTTTTTTGATTTTATCCTTCATATCATATCCTCTTATCAAAATGAAATTTCTCTGAGCTTTCATCTGTAATCAAGTCTTCCAGCATCAATAGGTTAAAGGACTGCTCCAGCTTAATATACTTTATCGGGTTTAACCTGTATCCCTTTGCTTCTAGCGCACTACCTAAGGCCGGACTGTGATTTTTTAATATTTCGCTGATATGCATGTTCTCTATTCTGAATGTAATGTTTACAGTTTTTTGAGATACTGATATCAGACTTTCTAAGTGTCCAAGACTCTTAAGATCTAATGCAAGCAGTATTGTCGCATTGTTAGGGTCAATATTTTTTCCTCGTTTTTTATCTTTAAATACATACATATCTGCTGTACTTTGCTCTCCATTAACTATAAGAGGCAATTGCAGATAGTTATTATGTTGATTTATCTGTCTTATAAAGTCAATATTTTCTCTAAGATTAACTAAAGTGCTTTTAACCTCAGTTTCGTTTATATTTTGATTATTAATTGCTTTATCAATTTTATCTCCAAGCTTAATAATGTCCTTCAGCTTTTCTTTGACTTCTTCTTTATTCTCTATCTGCTTTGGGTGCATAAATACTCTTTTTATTTCATCCTTTAGTTCTCTAAGCTGCTGATTGTCTTGTGTATCTATCTGCTTTTGCAGTTTGCTTAAAAAATCATCTAATTTAACTTCATTATTTATATTAGTCCTTATAACTTCTAAATTATTCGGGGTAACCTCTATATCCTTTGATAAGAGATAAGCCGCCTCCTCCATAGTACTATTGTTTACGACTGCCAGGCTTTTTGCAATATCAGAGATAAATTTTACTGAATCAGAATTTAATGGGATTTGAAGCTTATTTAGTATCTGATTTATCTCCGTCTTTACCTGCTCTGCCGAGGTCTTAGGATTAGCAGCTATAGAGCTGCTGCTTGAGCTTTGTTGGTTGGCTTCTGGTTTTATTATAACAGCTTTTTCGCTTATTGTTTCAGTTAATTTATCATCTAAAGTCTTCACAGTAGTGCTTACGCTGTTAAATGCTTTTTCCGAGGTATTATCAGTCAGCTTATCTACTAATATTTTTACTTCAGCTTCATTGATCAGTGCTGCTTTGCTTAATATGGTCACATCGGTATTTTTTATATTAAGCCCAGACAAAATCAGCCCTAACTTGCCTTCCGGGCTGCTTTGTGCCAAGCTACCTATGCTTTTTTGAGCATTTACTAATGACATTAAGCTGTCCTTATTAACCGGCATATTATACTTAAGCAGCAGCTTGGCTGCCTCCAAGTTTGTATCATTAATGGGAACATCCATTTTATTTAATATTTCTGTCAGATTAATCTTAGGAGCTGATTGTGTTTTGTCTCCCATATTCAATTGTACAAAAATCTTGTCTAAATCAATGCTTGAAACCATAAGCTGCACAAAGTCACCCTTGCTTATGGGTACATCAGTCATAAGGGAAGCTGTAATGGTGTGCCCGCTTGTGGACTTTATTTTTACCGTATTATCAAGAAAGTCCATTATTCTACCCTTTATTATATCACCAACCTCAAGGTTTTTAAGAGCTTCTAATAGTTCGGGCTTAATATTCAGATTTCCTAAAGAATCAATTCTCATAATAACACCACTTTATAATTATATATTTTTAGTAAAGGTTCTTCTGTGTATTGGCAGCAAGCCAAGTTTTTTTATATTTTCAATATGCTGTTTGGTGCCATAGCCTTTATGCTTTTTAAACTCATAGCCCGGGTAAATTTCATCATACTGCGAAATTATCCTGTCTCTCTCTACCTTTGCAATTATGGAAGCAGCAGCTATGGACAGACTCAGACTATCACCCTTTATTATTGGTATCTGCGGAACAGCTACATCTTTAAGGGTTACTGCATCCAGCAGTAATATGTCAGGCTTTGCTGTAAGCTTGCTGATAGCTGCTTTCATAGCCATATATGTAGCATTTAATATATTTACCTTATCAATTATATCATGTTCAACTATACCAATACCTACACTAAATGCCTTTTCCATAATCTGATGGTATAAGTAATCTCTTTTTGCCTCACTAAGCTTTTTGGAATCATTAACTCCGGGTATCAAAGTATCCTTACCCAATATTACTGCTGCGGCTACAACGGGTCCAGCCAAAGGCCCTCTGCCTGCTTCATCAAGACCTGCGATAAATTGATGTCCTTCATCATAGCATTTACGCTCATATTCTGTCATTTTATATAATCTTTCTATTTCTTTTTCATCATATTTAATTTTAACTGCCAATATATACACCTCTCAAAACATTCATATATAATTATTATCGGTACTATATTATCTATAATCAACCACAGAATGGCTCTAATATAAAATAATAGAAGCAATTATCCTAAGATACAGCTTCTATTATATCATAAAATTTCTATACAATTTCATCCGGGGACTCCAAAGTTATGTTTCCTATTCTTCCGCCTCTAAAGTCATCCAGTATCATAACTGAGGCTCTTCTGTAGTCTATTTCGCCGCCTGATATTATACAGCCTCTTTTTTTGCCTATTGCTCGCAGCATTTCCTGTGGCTCTATACTCAGATCTATATTTTCTATTTTATACCTATCTGCCAAATGCTTTGGAAATCTTTGCATAAGCACTTCTGTAAGCTTTGTTGCAAGCTCCTCTATATCAAGTATCTCATCTCTGATTGCCCCAGTAAAAGCCAGCCTTAAGCCTACCTGCTCATCTTCAAATTTAGGCCATAGTATACCTGGAGTGTCTAAAAGCTCCAGCTCCTTATTAACCTTAATCCACTGCTTTGCTTTGGTAACACCTGGACGATCTCCTGTCTGGGCAATGCTTCTGCCTGCAAGCTTATTAATAAAGGTGGATTTACCTACGTTTGGTATACCAATTATTAATGCACGTATGGTTTTTACCAGCAAGCCCTTACTTTTAAGCTTGTCAATTTTTTCTTTCATAAGCTGAGTGGCGGCACTTGTTACTTCCTTTAGACCTTTGCCATTAATTGAGTTAACAAGCACCACTCTTGTATCTTGATTGGTGAAGTACTCAATCCATTTCTTATTAATAGCTTCATTTGCTAAATCACTCTTATTCAATACTATTATTTTTTTCTTTGCTCCAACTATCTGATCTACTTCAGGGTTTCTGCTGCTTAATGGGATTCGTGCATCTACCAGCTCTATAACTACATCCACAAGCTTAAGGTCTTCCTGTATTTTTCGTTTTGCTTTGACCATATGCCCTGGATACCATTGAATGTTCATATGTACCACACTCCATTGATACTATCATTATGTATATTTTAACTCAGTAATACAATTATAATACAAAATAAAAAGGGCTTTTCAGCCCTATTTAAACTATTTCTGGCAAGTATTATCTAGTTCTTAATTCCTTAATCTTAGCTGCTTTACCAACTCTGCCTCTTAAGTAATTAAGCTTAGCTCTTCTTACTTTACCTCTTCTTACAATTTCAACTTTATCAATCTTTGGTGAATGTATTGGGAATGTTCTCTCAACACCTATACCATAAGATATTCTTCTTACTGTGAAAGTCTCTGTAAGACCGCCGCCTTGTACCTTAAGTACAACTCCTTCATATACCTGAATTCTTTCTCTGTTTCCTTCTTTTACTTTAACGTGTACTTTAACTGTATCTCCAACGTTAAAATCAGGTAGGTCATTTCTTAATTGTGTACTTTCAACATATTTAATTAGGTCCATCATAGTCCCTCCTTCCTCATAGACGTTCATGTATCTAAGACAGCGGAACGCCCGTGTTAACGTTAAGATTATATCATATGGTAACAGCTTGTGCAACCATTATTTTTGAATATTTGTTATTTCTTTCGTAATTTCCATTAGCATTTTTTTATCAGCCTTGCTAAGATCCACTTTTTTTAGTAAATCCGGTCTTTTAAT
>CALGKJ010000196.1 GCA_937930535.1 uncultured Clostridia bacterium | reverse complement strand
TCGATATCATTATGCATTCTTTTGTCCCCCTTATATTATTACTATTCAATTATTGTTGTTTTTATTGCAATTATAGTGAAACAACTGGATATATTTAATTTTGAAGTTGTTTCTCTCTCTATATCTAATGTAAGATATCACATATTTCAATTGGTTTAGCAAGCGTTAATTATCATATATGAAGGATTTATAAACCAGGGGATTTTGTAATACTTATCATTAATATATCTTTCGTATTTGAAGTTATTTTATACTTTTCGCTTATTCTTTTTCCAACTACCCATACAATATCACTGCCGTCTGCTACAACAAGCATCTGATCTCTCATGTCCTTGGGTATCTTTTCATCTATGAAATAATCCTTGAGCTTTTTGCTGCCAGACATGCCTATGGGTGAAAAAATGTCTCCCTGCTGACGAGTTCTTAGAATTAGTTGGTTTTTTATTTTAGCTTCGTCGATATAAATTGTATGTAATTCTCTGTTATCAAAGCTTACCTCGCCAAGCTGTTTCTTTTGTACTAAAACGTTATAGCCATAATCGGACAAAGCAGTACAAAAATCGTATATTAAATTATAATAACACTTCTTGTTGACCTTCTCAACATTTTTTGTCAATATTAGTTGATTATATGAAATATATGCCTTAATATTTTTTGGTAGCTCTATGGCAGATCCGGTTTTTTTTCCTATCAAGTCCAATACCAGCTCAATGTTTTTGCTGTCATAGCCTCTTAATGAGCCTGTAAGTCTTAGTATTCCCAAGCGAATGATTCTTCTTTTTATGGCTGTATGACAATTTTCTATATCATTAATATTGTAGCTGATCTTTTCACTGCCGATTGCTGCAGCCTTGCTGAAATAATGTTCTGCCTGAGTCTCCAGATAGTCGTTTTCGTCCTTTACAATACTGGAAAGTCTGGTCATAGCATTTTCTATGCTTGGATTAAAATTCTGCTTTATATATGGAATAAGCTCCAGACGGATCTTATTTCTTGAATATATTGTTTGAAGGTTGGTTTTGTCTATTCTTGGTAAAAGCTGGTTTTGATTGCAGTAGTCTTCTATTTTGCTTCGTTCTACTTCCAGCAGTGGTCTTATAATATTGTCTCTGGCGGCTTCGATGCCTTTTAAGCCTTCGATGCCTGTTCCTCTCAGAAACCTCATAAGCACTGTTTCTACATTATCATTCAGATTTTGTGCTACTGCTATTTTGTCAGCACCGACTTTTTGGCGCACTTCCTCAAACAGCCTGTACCTTATTTCTCTGCCAGCTTCCTCTGGTGAAAGTCCTGTCTGCTTTATATAGGCAGGTACATCAAAGGTCTCGATAAAAGCGGGTATATCCCATTCCTTGCATATCTGTCTGACAAACAAGGCGTCCTCCTCTGCCTCTGCTCCACGAAACATGTGATTCAAATGTACGGCGTATAGCTTCAGTCCCCATTCATTTCTTATGGATTTGATCACATGCAGCAAACATAGCGAATCAGCTCCGCCAGATACTCCTATTACCAGGGAAGCACCGTAGCTGATTAATTTGTGTTTGGAAATTGTATTTTTTACTATATCCAGCAGACTATTCATAACAACACCCCATTGAACCATTTAAAATATACTTTAATGCTATTAACGCCACTTGTCAACATGCATAAAACGATTTTCACCTGCTATCTACAGGCAAAAACCGTTCCTAAGAGTGCCAAAGCCAATACTAAAACGACTATTATAATATTTAATGCTGTATTCAATCTTCTATTATGGTTATAGTATCTGCTTCCCTGATATGATATCTGGGTATAAAAAACATCACAGTTGTCTATTTGTCCTTGGATGCTGTCATCTATTGCTTCATAAACTCTTTCGGGAAGCTTTAGCTTCTTTAGTCTTGCAAGCAGCACCTCCAGCTTGTCACTGTGAGGATCAAAGCTGCTGCCTAAAAGCAGGGATAATAAAAGCATTGCAAGGGTAAAAAGCTGGTATGCTTTATCTGCAGCTCTGTTACCCTTGCCCCAGCACATTCTGTCATACATGGGAGTAAACTCCTTTACTGTGCTTCCCAACTCTGTTATGCTTCCCATATCTATCAACCGTACCAGACCATTCTTTTTGTCTATCATAACATTTTCATACTTAAGATCTGAATATATATATCCTGCATCATTTATAAGCTTTATTATTTTGGTTAAAAGGCATATCAGGCTTATTTTTGCATTAAGGGAAAGCATATTCTTTTTTAGTGCGTGTTTTAGGGTATAGCCTTGTATATATTCCATAGTAAAGTAATGGTACAAGGTTCCTTTCCATTCAAAATCATCCAGCTCAAAAACCTTTGGCAAAACTCCTTTGTATTGAAATTTTTTAAGGTAATTATATTCCTTGGTGATGCTTACAATATCAGTGCTTATTTTCATAGCGTACGTCTGATTATCCAAGCTTTGCACCAGATATATTTCCCCTATACCGCCGGATCCCAGCTTTTTTAGAAGCTGGTAGTTTTTATTAGTCCATTTTCCAGCTACTCTATCATATTTATTACTAAACATAGTATCTTTCTATTTCATTTGGAAGCTCTTTAACCCCCATATCAAGCAGCTCATATCTTTCAGTAAGCATAAGCTCACACGCCATTTCTATAGCAGGTCCGGTTGGTGTTCCTCCTCCCGATTTTATATCCTCTACCTTGCTTTTTAGAATATCAATATTGTCGGTAAAGCTGCATATGGTACTGCATAGCTCATTTTTGTTTCCGGGATAGCTGATTACGGCGATACTGCTTTGTCCCTTTCTGCATTGGAGGTTTGCCAGCAAATCGTACAGGCTGTTTTTTGCTGTATTCAGCTTGTATTTCATACTGCCGCTTGTGTCTAGTGCAATAATACATTTAAGGTTTATGCTGTCTCCGTATTTTTCAATAAAATCAACTATCTTAAATCTGGATTGAGGCTCCAGGTTGTTCATGTCTACGCCCACTATTGATTTAAGCTGTCTGCTTACTATCTGCTCAATGGTTTTTTGTGCTGTCTTTTGGGTCATAAGCTGCATAGTGGCTCCCAGATTTTCCAGATGAGTATATTCACACAGTCCTCCTCCTGCTTTTGCGATGCCCTCAACCTCCTCAATATCCTTTTCATCACCCATATTATCCTTATCAATTATGGCTATAGAGCTGACAACTATACCTGTTTTGAAGGCTTTTGCCGCCGCTTCTACAGGGTTTACCCCTATATTTGACTTGCCGTCTGTAATAACTATTATTTGCTTTATCTCGCCATTATTATTTCGTACACTCATATAAAAAACCTCCCTAACGTCAATAATCTAGTACTCCTTTTACAAATTATTGACAATCAGGAAGGTTGTTATTCAAAAAGTTATATTGTTTCCCATATTTTTGCTACCATTACGGTCATATCGTCACCTGCATATCCGCCAGTATATTCAAGACATTTTTTGAGTATATCGTCTGCCATTTTCTGTGGATTTCTGGTGTTTATATCTTGAATCATATCTGCCAGCCATTGTTCCTTATCTATTTCCTCCTTGTTTGAGTCCAATATTCCGTCTGATACCATGATGATAAATTCTCCATCCGTAAGCTTTCGTCTTATGTATTCCATTTCTATTGTATTAAGTATACCCACCGGAAGCGATCCTACTTTTATAATATCAATTCCATCCTGATGCTTTATAAAGGTAGATACAGCTCCCACCTTTACAAATTCCACTTCGCCATTGTATTGATTTATTACTGTCATATCAATGGTTGCATAGCTTTCCTCATTTGACTTCATCAGCAGCAGGGAGTTTATTGTTTTTACTGCCACATCCTTGTCAAAGCCTGCATATAAAAACTTTTCCAGAAGTCTTATGGTGGTATTGCTTTCAACCTCTGCTTTATGCCCTGTTCCCATGCCGTCGCTTAGTGCTACCATGAATTTTCCATCTCTCAGCTCGGCAAAGGAATAGTTGTCACCTGAGACTGCTCCCGATTTGTTTGCTTTTGCCAAGCCTGTAGCTACCTGATATTTCTGTGCTTCCTTAAGCTTGATGCTGCAAGTATTGTTCTGACTTAAGCTGCATAGGGTGCTGTTTTTCGAAAACTTTTTACCAACCACTCTGTTTACTATAGGTATTATATCCTTGATGCATTCCCTCTTGCCTCCACAGGCAGGCAGCTTTATGTCTATTTCGTAAAAGCCTCCGGTCTGAGCAACTACTACATCTTCAACTGCAATGCTTTCACTGTCAAGGGCAACCAGTATAAGCTCCTCTACATCTCTATTAAAGTTTATGTCCGTATTTACTTGCAAAGCCAGATTTGACACTACTGATGACACCTCTCTCAATTGATCACATACTACCAGTCTGCCTTCATTTATTTTTTTCTTCCAGTTCAGGGTGTTTCTGTAAATATCATAGTTATGCTTAAGGCTCGTAGCTACATCTATGGGCTTCATGCATCTGTCGTTGATACCTTTACATAAAGTCTTCATATCAGTTTCTCCCTCGTTTTCTATAGTCGAAAGCATACTGAAAAGCTGCTGATAGGTCTTATAGAAATTTCTTTTCCAGCAGGTAGTACACATACCGCAGCTTGTACAGCATTTGTTTACCACCTGATCTATAATGTTTGCCGCATCATATTGTGAAAAGTACTCATTGTCTTTTACGCTTTCCTTTAGGGTTACAGCCAGCTCGTTAAATACCTCGGATATTTCCTTCAGTTTGTCCTTGGTGTGATCCTTCAGTCTTTTATTGAAGGTTTTTTCCCTTGTGTAATCAGCAGAGAATACTGTCTTAAAGAAAAAGGTGTTTTGAAAAAATCCCTGGGGCATTATCATAAAAATTGCTGCTGCTGCTATAATTTCGTAAAACCTGATTAATACCTCTGTTGATCCGTTAATGTAAAAGGTCATAAGTGCATTGCCAATTATGAAGCCCAAAGGACATGCCGCCTTGCCTAGGTTTTTCAAGATTCCGCATACTAAGCCGCATAGTCCGTATACGCCTACTGCCGCTGGAAGTATAGAGCCTGAAAGGGATTGTATCAAGCCTAGTATTATACCTAGTGCCGCTCCTGTTCCCACACTGCCTGTATAGGAAAATATCATAACCAGCAGTATAATGCTTATGTTTTTTATGGATAGTGTTAATAGCTTAAAGTCTGCGCCTACAAAGCAGAAGGCTGCAAGTATGCACATGGATACAATTTCTTCGCTGGATAGTATTTTTCTTTTATGAATATTTTTAACTACTGGAATGGCATTATCATATACGTATATAAATACGCCTATAAGCACTGACTCAATAAGTACCATTAAAAGGTCATACATAAAATAGTCTTTTATATAGAATATGAAATAACCGGCTACAGCATTTGATATGGCTGCCAATATAGATATCATAAGCTTTTTATTTATCCTGAATTTGCTTGTGGCAACATAAAGCACTACAAGCAGTACTGTAGATAGAATATATTTAAGCAGTATTTCCTTCTGCATAATGCTTATAACTCCCAAGAGTACGCTTACTGCCGCAAGGGACATATTAAGCTCATGGAGTATCGAGACAGAGAGAAAAGCCAGCCCAAAGGGACTAAGGGTATTGAGTACCACAGCTCGTCCCAGCAAGAATCCTATTATGCTGAAGGCTCCGTACTGTTTCACGCTTGCAAGGTTGAATATTTCTTTCAGCTTTGGGAGCTTATTTACCGAGCCTGTAATTGTCTCACTATCAAAGGTCGTTTTTAATCTTCTGTAAGGAAAAATTTCACTTTTACTAACCAATTGCGCCACCACCCGATCTTTATTTTTGTTTGCAATATTTACGTATATATATAGATTAGCAACTCTTAAGGAAAAGGTTTTGAGTTTTAGAGTTGCTAATCTATAAGCAGCAGGAATATTGCCTTCTGTTTATGCATATGATTTCTGATGTAGTAAAATTCTAACACATACAAACTGAAATATTTGTCAGGATAGGTATGGAGTGAATAAAACTTTTAGACAAAGTGAAATATTATGCGACATTTATAGTTGATTATTTGTTCTACGAAATGCATATGGGGGCTATAAGTGTGTTTTTAGTAAGGTATTGTATAGAATATTGACGAGAGAAACTTTGGAACGGTACAGATTTTGACATTTTATTGTTATCTGTAATATGTTTATGGTAAATAGAATAGATATGTTATAATTTGCATATTAAATAGTCGAATTATAACGCATTACAGTATAGGATTACATATAGGGGGATAAATAGAATAACAGCCTTATAATAATAGTACCTATAGCAAGTGCATATAGTGGAAAGCTTGTTTTTTATAATATTATAACTTGAACAATTGTACAATATAAGTATGGAGGTGATTTTATGATAGCTACAAGTTATTCGGTAGTGAGACAGCATTTTAAAGAGTACTGCGATAAAGCGACAAATGACTTTGAAACAATAATTATTACTCGTGGGCGTGGAGAAAACGTAGTGATGATGTCAGAATCCGAGTATAATAACCTATTAGAAAATCTATATGTAAGAAGTAATCCTGAATATTACAACGAACTTTTAAAGTCCATTGAACAGCTTAAAATGGGCAAAGCAAAGAAAACTGCCCGCAGTAGGTCTGCTGGCAGTTTCTTTATGCTGTTTTTTAGAAGGTTATGACCTTTAAGCCTTCCTTTAGGTAGGCGGTCAGAGGCTCACCCATATATTTAACTTCTATATTCAGGGCTTCCAGATCGGCAGTAATGCCGTATTCGTCTGCGCAAGCTTTGCAGGCAACTACCTCTACGCCTACTCCTTTTATGGATTGTACATACATTTGCAGCTCGTTGTCTTCACTAAGGAGCTTGGAGGATGGTCCCCATACTATCAGTGTTACGTCCTTCCACCAGCCTCTCAGTTTTGAGTTTTGTGTATACATAAATACCATTTTGAGGGCGACTTCTCTGTCACTGCTTGTCCATAGTACTACTAATTTATCCGTATTTTCTGACATAGTACTGCTCCCTTCTTATATTTCTCAGCTTTTTATTCAAGTCTTAATTCTTCCTTGACCTTTAATACTGCATCGGTGTATGACAGTCTATTATGTATCAGGTCGCTTAGTATTCTGGTGGTTTCTTCCACATGCTGAGTCTGGAAGATGTTTCTGCCTATTGAGACTCCGCTGGCTCCTGCTTCTAATACCTCATTTACATGGTTTATCAGCTCGACTATTGAGGTTTTAGCTCCTCCTGCTATTACTACTGGTGTTTTTACACAGTTTACTACTGTGCTTATATCCTTGGGGCTTGCGGGGCTGTTTACTTTTATTATATCTGCGCCAAGCTCTTCTGCAAGCTTTGCGGCATGGGCTATGTTTTGTACGCTGAAGGAATCCAGATTGTTTCCTCTAACGTATATCATAACAAGCAGGGGCATTCCCCAGTCCATACAGGCATCCGACACTGCGCCAAAGTCTATCAGCATATCGCTTTCAGTTTCTGAACCAAGATTTACGTGTATTGAAACACCAGCGGCACCTGCTTTTACTGCTTGTTCAACTGTACTGACTAAGCGTTTGTTATTGGAGTCACGAGATAAGCAGGTGGAAGCAGAGATATGGTATAAAAAGCTGCATTTACTGGAAGCTTCTGGTAAGTCTGCAATCAGCTTAAACACTCCCTTGTGAAGCACTATTGCATCAGCACCTCCTCTGGCTACGGATTTTATTGTATCCAGATTATTATCAAGTCCAGCTATTGCGCCAAGTGTTACTGCGTGATCCATAGGTATTATGCAGGTACGGTTTGTTTCGGGATTGATTATATTGCTTAGTCTGATTTTTTTGCCTATCATTGCACTGACCTCCTTTACTTTTCTAGTATGCTTTCATCTATCTTTATTCCTACGTGTCTGCCGGGCTCACATACATAGGCGGCAAGTATAGTTCCCGGTGTAAGGCATGAGGCGTTATATGGCTCGCCGTTGATTCCCAAAACACGTATATGCCAATCGTCTTGAACTATTGTGCTTATTTCAATTTCATTTACTTCTACTGTTATTTTCAAAAGGGGTCTTACTTCTGTTTTGATCCTGCCTACGGATACTTCTCGTGCATTTCCTTCATTGTCAATAACCAGTACCTTGCTTCCTGACTTCAGGTCTGTGATGTACTCGGTTGTATTGTTGGGACACCATACATAGGAGTGTACAGCACCGGCATTTACTCTAAAGGGTCTTAGGTTCATATATGGCAGAAAGTGCGTTTCTGAGCTGACCAGTATACCGCCCTGTGATAGTGAGCCTATTATCATGCCTTCGTTTGGCTGCATTAGTGAGGTTGTGTCTATACATGCTCTGTGTCCCATTCCTATATGTTCTATCTGCTTTACTTTTCCGGGGAGAATAGTAACTTTTTGGGCTTGATATTTGTTTATTGTTTTTTGCAGCATTACGACTTCCTCCAATACCTTTGTAGAGAGCATTACACCATCGCTTCCATGCTCCATAACACCAAAGGCTATTTCGGCATCACTTGCATTGTCAACCTTTTTCAAAAGGGTGGTGTTTGTTTTTTGCAGTCTTGCTATAACTAATTCCAGAGGAATATTGGTTTCTGATTCAAATTCTATTACTACATAGTTGTAGTTAAGCCCTATTTTCCATGCGTTTTCCAAGCTTTCCTTGTCATTTACGGTCAGGTAGATACAGGTTTTGTTTCCGTTGTCATGGGCTTTTTTCAGCAGTGCTTCGTTGTCTGACATCAGTATGTCTTCTTTTTTTACCTGCTCCAAGTCTTTTTCTGTTTTTATATCAACAACGAATATACTTTTCATGGGTGCTTTGTATAGACTTCTGTTTTCTGCTTTTACTACTATAGTGTCTAGATTTGAGTTATATATATAAGGTAAAATTACGCCGTCTTGGGGGCTAGTTTCACGGGCGTCAAACCATACTTGTTTTTTCATGGCTTATGTTTCCTTTCTATTAGTGATTTCATATGGGTTAACTTAAGCTATAATTTTACAAATCTCTGGCTGTAAATATAATTTTTCTACAGTTGTTTACAAAAGCAGCACCTTAAGAATATGAAACAACTAACATTATATGATGCTTATTATATTGAGGTATTTCATATAAATTGCTGTGCTGCCTCTCGGGTTAGGCTTCGTGGATGTAAACAACTTCCGAAAAGTTATATTTACAGCATATTGGTATAACCGGCTTAAGTTAACGCATATGTTAGTGATTTAATTAGTTTAATAATGAATGTGTAAGGTTTCAGTTCTAAATCTGATAATCTATCAAATCCGAGATTTTGGATATTCTGCTTCCGCTGTAGCTTTGAAAGCGGTTGTGCATATCTATCAGGATGGTTTTGCATCCGGCATTTTGTGCTCCTGTTATATCATCTGCTATACTGTCGCCCACAAATACCGCTTGGTTGGGCTTTAGCTTAAGCTCCTTTAGTATTTTTTGAAATATCCTTGTATCGGGTTTGCTTATTCCTATTTCTCCGGATATAGCAATTGCGTCAAAGTATCGGATAATGTCTGTATCTTGCAGCAGCTTTCTTATATGCTTGGGGTGGTCAAAGTTTGATATAAGTGCCAGTGTGTATTTGGTTTTTAGAGCTTCAAAGGTTTTGTGCATATCTTCTGGAAAGCTTATATATGACTGCCATATATTTAGACATTTTTCTCCTGTTTCTGTTATTTCTGCTGTGTTATAGGGTATATTGTATTGTTTAAATATACTTGATATTTTTGTAAGGAATATTGTTTCCTCTGTTTTTTCTTCAAGCGTAAGGGGTAAGCTGAATATTTGATTCCATTGATTAATAAAATCCTTATATTCAATGGATGTATCCTTGGATATAAGGCAATCGTAAATGATTCTTGATACCTTTTCGTCAGCTTTTTGCATATCTCCATAAACTGCTATTGTACCGTAGAAGTCAAATAATATGGCTTTTATCATTTTAGTCTCCTTGTTTTATAGGCTGATTATTGCTTCTTGTAGTTTTCATAAAACCAGTCAAAGCAGTCAAACCAAGTGTCGTGGTCTGAGTATTCCGGCTTCCAGTTTAGCTGTTCTTTTACATAATAGGTTTCAAATACAAAGCCGTTTTTGGCTGTAAGTATGCTGTGTGAGCCTAATATGGAGCAGCCGAAAAGCTTGTCTATCATTTGGCTTGCTTTAAGTATATAGCTTGGTATTATTTTTATCTTGGATTTGGAATTAACCTTTTGTATGCTTTCCTGAATCAACTGTTCCAGTGTATACTTGGTTTCACTGCCTATGTTAAAGGTTTCGGACTTTTGGTATTCCAAGGCACTGTATAAAGCGTTTACAAAGTCATTAATGTGTATAAACTGGTGTGGGTGCTTTATGGATTCGGGAAGCCACAAGTCTTTGTTTTCAGCTATTTTGCTGAATATCATGGAGAATATTCCTTCTCTGCCGGCACTGGCAATCAAATGGGGTCTAAGGGTGACTATGTTTAAGCCTTTGCCGGCATATAGTGCTGCTACATCCTCTGCCAGCAGGCGTATGTGTCCATAGTTATCTGTAGGCTCGGGTATGCTGCTGTGTCTTATGGGCATTTGCGCCTTGTTTCCAAATATACAGCTGCTTGAGGTTATTACAACCTTATTAATGGAGTTTTCTACACATGCTTCCAAAAGGTTTTGTAGACCTTTTATGTTTATTTCATACATCTTTTCCTTGTTGGAAAAGAAGGGAACATATACTGCGTTGTGATATACAAAATCAATATCCTTTAGTGCTTTATCAATGGTTTCCTTGCTGCTGATGCTTCCTTTTATGTATTCAACCTTGTCTATGGGCTTTGCAGGGTCTATTAAGTCTAAGGATCTTACCTTGTGCCCTTTTTTTGCCAGATATTCTGCCAACGCACTGCCTACATATCCGCAACCACCTGTAATAAGAAAGCTTGACACTATTATCACCTCAACTTTTTACTTTTCAATTGGCAGTACTCTTATTGGCTCTGTATCATAGATATACTTTCCTTTTACTTCGCCATTGGCTAATTGGAATGCGGTTTTGCCGTAGAACAAATCCCTTAGTATGTATTTGGTTTCTACAATTTCTCTTGCTCCTACTGCTTTTCCGAAATCTACTTCATTTATCAGCTTAGGCTCGCCGCAAATTCTACGTACTGTTTGTTCATCGTCTCCTATTTGAACCTTATCGAATATCTCCATAGATAGATCGTGCTCGCCTGAGTATAGGGACTTGTATGTATAGTCCTTGCCGCGCTTACTTATATCTGTATTTTTCCTGCATAGTATTTTTTCCACATAGTGGGAGTGCATGGGTATTCCGGGATGCTTGTCCTGCTTTAAGTATGCGTCGTAACGGATTATTTCCCAATCGCCGTAAAACTCCTTTAGCTCACCTGCCGCAAAGGACTGTTTATGTCCTATAGCTAGAATCTCGGAGGGCAGCGGGTATTTGGGGGTATCTAAAAATATGGTTAATGAATGTAGTCCTCCGGGGTTGGTTCTTTCCTTTAGCTCACCCAGAAGCTCTCTCCATTTTGAATTTGTAAGAAAATGTACTGAGGTATGAGCTAAAACTATATCATAGCTGTCATCCGCTTTATAGTCATTAAGGTCGCATACCATTGTGTTGATTTCAACGCCTAGGGTGCTTGCTGCCAGCTTTACTTTTTCTATACCTGAGCTTGATATGTCAACGGCTGTTGCTTTACAGCCATGCTGTGCAAGAAATAGTGCATTTCTGCCTTCTCCGCAGCCTAAGTCTACTACCTTTTGTTCTGGGATTATTAATGGGAGCATTTCGTATACTTCTATGCTTGGGCCTCCAAAGGTGGATATTGCTTTGTCCTTGTAGCTGTTTTCCCAAAATATCTTTGATGAGTTGTTTTGTTCACTGCTGTTTTGATTCATTTATATTCCTCCGTTTTTATAGATAGCCAACTGGTAAAATTCAATTTTAAAGTTGTTTCTCTATAGTAATTTAGCTTTAAGGGGTATTTTACGCTTCTACTTGTCTGTGTAGTTCTTTTCAAGCTCTTTTACTTTTTCTGAATAAAATATGCTGCCTAAGATACTGCTGTATTTGAAGCCTTTTTGGGTTAGGCTTATTTGACCGGATTGTTTGTTTGTTTCTATACAGCCTTCTTCTTCCATTGCTTTAAGCTCTTGTCCAAATTCCTCCCATATGTCGCTGTCAAATTTTTTCTTGTATTCGTGTGCGTTGAGTCTGCTTATTATGAGGTTGAGTATTGCGCTTCTCCTTTTCTGCTCGTCCATGTCAAGCTCAAAGCCGTGGGATATAAGGTTTTCAAAGCCCTTTTGGCAGTAGTCGGAAATAATGTTCAGGGTGGATCTCTTTGTTACTACGTAGTCAGTGCTGTAGTGGAGGGTGTTTGTGTAGCTTCTTGCGCTTGCTCCTATACCTATCAGGGGATTGCCTTGAAAATCGCTTACCTGCTGCTTATAGCTGTCTTCTTTGAGCTTTGTAAAGCTTACGAAGGTTTCTTGGTGATAGCCGTTCTGATACATATATTCACAGCTTATGTCATATAGCTCGTATTTGGAGTCGTCTGTTATAAATTTGTCGCTGTTTTGTTCTTTTGCTTTTTGTATTCCTGCCAGTGGTCTTATTACTACGGGATATAAATTCATTGAGTTAGGCTTGAATTCAATGGTCTTTTGCAGGGATTCCAGCCAGGTTTCCTTTGTTTGGTTTTCCAGTCCGTATATTAAATCCAGATTGAAGTTTTTAAAGCCTACTTGTTTTATATTGTTTATGGCTTGTATTGATTCTTCAATGGAGTGCTGTCTGCCCGTTTTTTTGAGTTCTTCCTTGTTTAGTGTCTGTATTCCCATGCTTACTCTGTTTACGCCTATTTCCTTTAAAAACCTTACCTTATCCAAGTCTAGTGTTTCGGGAGAGCCTTCTATAGCTATTTCTGCATCTTGTGCAATATTGGGAAAATTGTCTGTTACTGCGTCAAACAGCTCTTTTAGCTGGGGCTTGGATAGTATTGTGGGGGTTCCTCCTCCAAGGTAGATGGAGTCAACTGTCATGTGTCCGGCAATTTTTCCGTACTCTTTTATTTCTCTTATAAGTGCTTGATTGTAGGCTTTTATCAGGGACTCATCGTTTATTTTTGCCGACAGCAGTGTGCAGTAGGTGCATTTATAGTTGCAGAAGGGAATGTGTATGTATAGATTCAGATTGCCTTTTTGCTTTCCCCAAACTTCCTTCAAATCTATGGGAGTTTCAAATTTTCTGTATGCCCGTTTTGAAGGGTATCCATATATATAGCTGGGCAGATGGCAATTACTAATTGCAGTTTTAAGATATTCACGGATACAACCGCATTCTCTTTTAATCATCGCAAGTCCTCCAATATTATTTCTTATTTATTTACCCTTTGGAATATTTATTTGTATATTTTCAGCCTTTACCTAATTGAGTGATATTCCCCATTGTTGTAAACAACTGCATTACTGTGGAAAATAAGATTTATGTAGTAGGATTCCCAGAAGCCTCTTAGCTCTGCTTCCAGCTTTTCATTGTTGTATATTACAAATAAAGCTGTCTTGTCCTTGTTATATGGGTTGGGGCATTTTACTACTGCAAAATATTCTCCTTCAAACTTATTGTGGTTGAGGCTAATGCTATCTGCTTCTATTGATATATTTGTGTCCTTGATAAAGAGCTTTCTGTCATTGTGGGTAAGCTGTCTTGCATCATTGAAATATACATAGTTGGTTGTGCTTAACAGGTCTGCATCAGCCTTTGCGCCTTGTATCTGCTCATATTTGTAGTTTGTGACAAATTCCTTTAATGGGTTTTGCAGTGCATACAGCATTTGGTCTGTAAAGCTGGTGCTTTGTATCTGCTCTGGCTTTATTATGATGCATTTTTTCAGATAGGTCTGCTTTATGCCCATTAGCTTATGGTCAAGTTCAAGGCTGTTATAGTGTTTCTCAAATTCTTCTTCGCTTAGCTCAATAACTCTTGCTTTTATATCCTCTTTTGTTGATATTTCTACTTTTGAATAGTTATTTATGGTGATATTGTGGTTTTTATTGTTAACTATTACAGCTATTTCCGTTTCCAGCTCCATATATTTTTTGCTGAGATAGAGGCTGATTTGCTGAATGTTTTCTGTGATTATCTCTATAAGCAAGTTATTCTTTATTTCTGCTTTTATATATGCTTTTTTTGTTAGATCGCTGATATAGTCCAGCTTTACCCAGTAAGCTTTGTTGTAGTAGGGTTCCTTTGTGTAAAAGTGTACTAGCTTCGGATATTTGTCTTTTTTTTCTGCTATGATGTTTTCGAATACTTTTCTATTGTTGTATATTTCCGGCAGTTCAAGGTGTGTTAGATTGGTTACAAGCCAGTTTTTTGCTTTTTTCATATCCCTAAGTATATATAGCGAGGCTATATTTGGAAGCTTGTGGTTATCGACGTTGCATATATCGTGTATTGTTGTATTGCTGAGGTTTTTCAGTTCTTCAAGGCTTGTTATTCTTGGCAGTCCTGATACTGAAACAGCAGCAGCCAGATCCGGCTTTCTCAGGAGCATTCCATAGGCTTTTGTTGCGCCTGCACATTCGCCGATAAAGTATAATCTGTCTTTATCAATGTCAAAATCCTCACATACCTTTTTTATTATCTCGAAGCAGTTTATTTCGTTTATATAATCCAGATTCAGGTCACCTCTGCCGGGCATATTAAGGATTATGGCATCCTCAAACTGGTGCTTGTCTACGTATGTACGAGGGTTTGGAAATACTGACAGCAGCATTCCTCTTCTCATGGTTACTACCAGAGGGTATTTTTTGTCAGGCTTATAGTTTTCTGGCAAATATATGCCGTAGGCTATAAAGCTGTCGTCTATGTCATTATCTTTAAACAGCAGTGCGCTTTTTTTGAATACATCAAAAATGTTTTTTTGTGTGTTGCTGTCATTGGTATCCAGATAGTTTTGAAATTCTGAGTATTTTATAAATAAATAGTTGTATAGGTATTCTTGGTGCAGTTCGCCGCAGGTGTTGCAGAGTGCTGGTATTTTTCCCAGCTTTTTAAAGGTGCTTAGCAGCTCCTCACTACAATCCTTTCTGTTTTCGGCAGCTTTTATTAGCTGGTTTCGTTCTTGTATGAAGTCTCCCCTGAAAATATGGAGATGGGAGCATTTTTTTTCGTTGATCAGGCTTTCTGCTTTTATTTGTATTACGCCTTTTATGCTTTGCTCCAGATCCAGCTCGAATATTTTGGAGGTTGTTTCAACAAAGGTTTTGATCAGTGTGTTTTTGTAGTCGTATATGCTTATTTTTATGTCTTCTGTTTTGTTATTTTCAAAGTATTTGGGCAGTACCATAAGCTTTATGCTCTGGGCTGTGCTGTATATGGCTCTGTGGGGTAAAATGCTGTAGGTGCTGTAACATGCTTCTATAACGTTTTCGTCGTATATGTCTTCCGGCTCTTGGGTTTTGTAGTAGTCAACGGGTTTAAAGGTAAACTCGAAGCCTTCACAGAATACTCCCAGACTTTTGTATTTTGGGTAAACTTGTCTTTCAACAAGTATTATGTTGTCTCCTTTTTTGAAGTTGTATATAAACAGGTTGGAGTGGTTGTTAAAGGTGTATGAGTAGTTGACAACCAGTTCTCCGTTTATCCATACTCTCATGGGGGTGTTAAAGCGCCATATATAGGCGATCAGGTTTTTGTCCTCTTTGCAGAAAACATTGCACATATAATATATGCATTTGTCTTCGTCCTCAGTAAAAAGTTCCTCTGCATTATTTTGATAGTAGGATGAGGCTTCATGGCTGGAGGTGTAGTACCTCCAGTTTTTGTGGTTTTCACTGGGCGGTGCAAATATATTAAAGTCAGGTTTTATGTATGGTTGAGTGCTTTCTTCTAAGCTCCCGTTTATCTGCTCTTTTTTTACAAGCCATCTGTTTAGTACGTTTGGTCTGTCTCCCGAAAATGTGATTGGATGCTGGGAGGTGTATGCACAGTATTGTAAATATTGCATAAGTTGGTTCATGTTCGTATTCACCCCGCTTCTTAGAATAGTATTGTTTCTTCGTCTTGATTGTTGTCCTGTGCTTTGCCTAGGTTAAGCATTTTTACTATATTTGCTATGGTCTTGTTGTTTAATATATCTCCGACTGTTATTTTGATGTTATATTCGGCTGCCTTTGATACTATGCGGAGTGAGTTTATAGAGCTTCCTCCCAGTGCAAAAAAGTCATCGTGTATTCCGACTTTTTCTACGCTTAGTACACTGCTCCATATTTCTGCAAGTTTTTCTTCTATATAGTTTCTTGGGGCTTCGTATTCTGCGGTTGCTGAATGCTCCTCAACCTCGGGCAGTGCCTTGATGTCTATTTTGCCGTTTGCTGTAAGGGGCATTTCCTCAAGCTCTACAAAGTATGCAGGCAGCATATAGCTTGGCAGTTCCACCCCTAAGCTGTCAGCCAGCTCTTGTATATCAAGGTCATCCTCTGTGACTATATAGGAACAGAGATATTTGTCTCCGTTTGCATCTTCTTTTGCTACTACTACAGCTTCTTTGACCTTTTGGTGTTTTAGTATTTTGTTTTCTATTTCTCCGGGTTCTATGCGGTAGCCTCTGATTTTTATTTGGGAGTCCTTTCTCCCTAGATATTCTAGTCTGCCGTCTGCCAATATCCGCCCTATATCGCCGCTTCTGTATACCCGCCCTTCTCCTGTTATGGGGTCTGGTGTAAATACCTCGTTGGTTTTTTCTGTCAGATTGTTATAGCCTTGCGCCAGATATTGGCTTTTGTATACAAGCTCTCCTATTTCTTGTTCTGATACCTGTTTATCGTTGTCGTCCAGCAGTAATATATCTACTCCTTGGATTGGATAGCCTGCTGGTACTGCTGTGCTTGACAGCTGTGCCTGCTTGTCTGAGATATCGAAGGTTGTTACCATAACTTCTGTTGAGCCTAGTATATTTACGAATTTGCAGTTGTCTGAGAAATAGGCTTTGTACAGCTCAAAGTCTCTGTTGTATACGGCTTCTCCACCCAGCATTATGATTCGCATTTTTTCAAAGGTGTCTTGCTTTCCAAGCATTTTGGTAAAATGACGGAATAGTGTGGGTACTGAATGGAATATTGTTATTTCTTCTGTTTTAAGCCAATTTGACATATTCTTCAGGCTGTCGTCCTTTTTTATATCATAGGGGTATACTGTTCCTCCGCAGAATAGCATACCAAGGATATCTAATATTCCTACTGTATGGCTGTAGGAGGTAAACAAAGCAAGCTTGTCTGAATGGGTCATATGTAATCCCTTTATAAATGCATTTACGTGAAATACTACATTTTTATGACTCTGCATTACTCCCTTTGGGTTCCCTGTGGAGCCTGAGGTGTATATTATATATGCGGTCTGGTCTGGACGTATATTTATATTGAGGTTTTCATCTTCTGATCCATTATCTATGAAATCTGTATTAATGATGCTTATATTGGTTTCTGATTTTTCCGCAAGCTTTTGTGCTAGATTTATGTTTTTGTTATTTGTAACTATTATGGCTGCGGCTGAGTCTTGGAGCATGTATTGCAGTCTGTTTTCTGGGTATGTGGGATCTAGGGGTACATATATTGAGCCTGTTTTTAGTGCGCTTAGTATGCCTATGATCATATCTGCTTCATGCTCGTATAGTAAAGCAACTGTGCTTTGGGGCTTCTGCTTCATTGCTATTAGTCTTGCGAATTTGTTTGCTGTATTGTTCAGCTCTTTGTATGTGAGTTCTTTGCTGCAGGATTTTACTGCTATTTTTTCTGAGTGCTTGACAGCTTGTTCTTCAAATTGCTTTACTATTGTTTGTTCTGTTTGTTGTTGCTCCTTGTAAGTTTTATCCACTATATTCCCTCCACTTCACAGCGAATGTTAAGTCTTGTATGGTGTATACTTGCTTTAGGTACGTACCTTGTAAACTGATTTGACCTTGCTTTTCGCTTTGGCTTGCTGAGCTTTTTGTTGCTGGTCATTGTTGTATTCAGCGGTTTTGTTTATTCCCCATTTGTCAATATCCTTAATGCAGTTTATTTGTTCAAGCTTGGTTTCACTATTGGCAGTGATTGAGTTTAAGGCTTCTATATAGCTGTCGCACATGCTTTCGATAAACTCTCTTTCAAACAGCTCGTCATTGTATTTGAACAGCATTTTGTATGTGCTGCTGCTCATCATTATTTCAAGGGTTATTTCAAACTCTCCTTCCTGATGTATCTCTGGCATATGCTCCAAGCTTAGGGTATTATCCGCCTCTTCTGTCTGCTTGGATGTCGAAAACTGGCTGGTGTCCTTCATCCAGTTCTGGAAAAGGAACATTATTTGTATTAAAGGGGTATTGCTTCTATTTTGACTGCCTTTAACCTTGCTTATTTCTGAAAATGGATAGTTTCCATGCTCTAAGGCTTCAAATACGCTATTTTGAATTTGTCTCAGCAGCTCGTCAAAGGCTGCCCCTGCATTCAGGGTTGATCTGATAATTACTGCATTTGTAAATAGTCCTATTAAGTCTGCATATGTTGATTCGGGTCTTCCTTGTAATACTGTTCCTACTATTAGATCTTCTTGATTGGTGTATTTGTATAGCAGGACGTTGAAAACTGAGAGCATCAGCACAAAGGGTGATACTTTTTTTTGCAGACTCAGCTCTTGAAGCTTTTCTGTCAGTTCACAGCTTATATCCTTTGAATAGGTTGTCCCCTTGAAGGAGGTGTTTTCTGTTCTTTCTGCCTTGACAGGCAGTTTAAGCACTGGCAGCTCACCCTTTAGCTTGCTCAGCCAGTATTCCTTAAGCTTTTGTCCCTCACTGCTTTCAACCAATTTGTACTGCCAGTCTACATAGTCAGCATAGGAGGCAGTAAGCTGCGGAAGCGTGTTTTCTCTGTTTGTTATTTCGGCTTCATAGAAGTGTGGCAGCTCATTTACCAGAATGGGCATAGAGCTTCCATCAAATACTATGTGGTGAATGTTTATAAATAAAATGTATTGATTATCTGTTGTTGAAAACAGGTAAACCTTCATTAAAGGTCCTTTTTCCAAGTCAAAGGGCTGCCTTGCTATTTCTACAAGGTAATTGTTTAAGTCTGTCTCTGATAGGTTGGTCAGTCTTTCTGCTGAAAAGCAGAAGTTGTTTTCGTCTTGTATTATGCAGATTGGTTCATGTTCTTTCAAAGTTATTCTTGCACCCAGCAGAGGATGACGCATAATAAGCTTTTTAAAGGCGGATTTCAGGGCTTCTATATTAATCTCCTTTTTAATTTTAAAAGCAACAGGAAGATTGTATGCATAGTTGTCCGGCTTCCACTGGTGCAGTATCCACAAGCTTTTTTGGGTTAGTGATAGTGGAAAGCTTGAGGGCTTTTGCCTTTCTATGTGTACTGGTGTTTTTGGTTTTTCCTGGGTTATATTTATTCTTTGTTTTAAGCCCTTTTGGGTAAGCAGGTATTGAGCCAGTTGGTTTACTGAGTTGTTTTCATAGATTTCTTTTGAGGTTAGCTGCACTCCATATTGTTTTTTTACTGCATCTATCAGGTTCATGCCGTTTATTGAATGTAAGCCGTATTTTGTCAGCTCCTGCTCGGCGTCTATGTCTTCTTTTGGTATTCCTAATACCTTTGCGGCTATTTTGTGTATTTTTTCAGTGATTGTTTCTAGTGTTAGATTTTCATATGTAACGTCTGAGTCCATTGCTTCATCAGTGCTGTGTATGTGTATTGGCTGACTGCCGTCAGAGTCTATTGCTTTGACTTGTTCTATCCAGCAGCGTGTTCTTTCAAAGGGGTATTTGGGCAGACTGATTCGCCTTGGCTTTTCTTCTGTGTATAATGTATTCCAATCAATGCTTGCACCTTTTATCCACATTTCGGCTGCTTTTAAAAGCATATCTTTGCTGTTAAGGCTTTGCAGTATTGAGCTTGTGTTTTCTTTGTTTCTTAGGTTGGAGTCTATTTGTTTTTTGTTTATTTTATTGGCTGTAATGCCGCAGGATGTGTCATGGCGGATAAATCCGTCCAGCTTTTGCAGGATTTCTTGTGTACTGCCGGCTGTAAAGGCAAGCCGCCAGTCCATTTCGTCACGTCCTGTCATTAGTGTGTATGCCATGTTTTTAAGGTTCAGATCAGCTTGGGACTTGATGTAGCTTTGCATATGCTGTGCGTAGGCTTTCAGGCGTCCTTCTGTTTTGGCAGACAGCACAAATAATATTGGATTGTCAGGGTTAATTTTGAGCATTTTGCTAGAATTATTTTCCGCCGCATATTCTTCCAGTACTATGTGTGCGTTTGTACCGCTGAAGCCGAAAGCACTGACAGCCCCACGCCTTGGGACAGCCTGTGCTGTATCCCATGACTGGAGCTTGGTGTTTATATAGAAGGGACTGCCCTCTATATTGATATGTTCGTTTAGTTTTTCAAAATTTATAGTTGGGGGAAGCATTTGTTTGTGCAGTGAAAGGGTAAGCTTAATAAAGCCTGCTATTCCGCTTGCTCCAAACAGATGTCCTATATTGCTTTTTACTGATCCCAGCGCACAGTAATTTTTTTTGTTGGTGTAGTTGTTGTATACTTCTGTAAGGGCTTCTACTTCTATTGGATCGCCAAGTCTTGAGCCTGTACCCTGTGCTTCGATTATTGAAATAGTTTCGGGGTTTATGTGAAAACGGCTGTATACGTCTTTTTCCAAGGCAATTTGAGATTTTACGCTTGGTGCGGTGATTCCGTTGGTTTTGCCATCTTGATTTACTCCCCAGCCTCGAATAACTGCATATATATGATCCTTGTCTCTGACAGCATCCTTGAGTCTTTTCAGCAAAACAACTCCGACTCCCTCTCCGGGTACAAATCCGCTTGCCCGTGTATCAAAGGCAAAGCATTTTCCGTCTGGGGACAGCATACCCGCTTTACTGCACATTATGTACATGGATGGTCCTGTCAGGGAGGATACACCAGCGGCTATGGCAAGATCACAGTTACCCAGACTCAGGTTGTTGCAGGCTTCTGCTACGGCAACCAGAGATGATGAGCAGGCGGTGTCTATGGATAGGCAGGGGCCTTGCAAATTAAGCAGATATGAAACTCTTCCTGCGAGAATAGCAACAGAATTTCCAGTCAATCCTTGGGCATTTAGTCCTTTGTCTCCTATGTTTTGACTATAGTCACCAGTAGTGCAGCCTACAAATACTCCGCATCGGCTTTGTGACAGGGTCTGTGAGGTTAAGCCTGCGTCTTCCATGCAGTGCCAGCAGCTTTCTAAGAACAAACGCTGTTGGGGATCCATCAGCTCTGCTTCTGATGGTGCAATGTTAAAAAACTGAGGATCAAACTTGTCATAGTCCTCTATAAGTCCTCCCCATTTGCAGCAGGTTTTGTTTACTGCTCTTGGGTCTGGGTCATAAAGCTCATCTATATGCCAGCGGGTCGATGGGATTTCCGAGATACAATCTATTCCATTGGAAATATTATTCCAGTATTCATCTAGGTTTTTTGATTTGGGAAGTTGTCCTGCCATGCCGATAACGGCTATGCCGTCTAGGTGCAGCTTGTTGTCCGGGGTGTAGGAAATTCCTGTGTTTTCTATATGGTTTAGCTTTTTTTGTACTGATTTGTGTGCGTTGTCTTTTATTTGCATATTTACTTCATTTGATTTTGGTGATGTGGTATGACTTGTTTTAGGTTCAACTGGCAAATCAGGTGCCGGATTCTGTGCTGCTCCTGATTTTAGTATATTTAACAGCTCTTTTCTTGCATCTTCTGGTTTCATTTTACCTGCTTGTATGGCACGTAAAATTTCTTTTGAATCCATGTACATTCTCCTTCCGCTGTTTTGTCGTTTGTTGTAAAAAAGGGTAAAAAAATTTTGGATTAATCTTTGTGTATAAGTTGTTGCACATGCAACATCTTATACACAGAATATGGCTTCTATAGTAATTTATTTGCAGCTATTTGTGTAAATTGTTTATTAATCTAGCATAATAGATTGATTTTTATATGACTTATGGTAATAATAACATAATTCGCCATACTTCTACAACATAAAAAATATACAATGAGTTTAGTGGGGGATATGCATTTCAACTGACTCATTATGTACCTTACAGCCTATTTTATACCACTCGTGGGAAAACCCCTGCTTATTTATTAGTCTGCTAGTATAATCATATTATGATATAGATAAACAACTTCAAAAAAGGAAAAAATGCTGCTGCACCGGCAGACTTTGTAAAAATCCCCACTGACCTTAATAATGCAGCAGGCGGAAGCTATCTATATTTGTGTTATAAGGCAGAGGAAACAGCTTATCCTATTACTGACCTTAAAATAGTTGAGGGCAAGGATGCGCCTGCTCCATCAGGGTATTCAAAAATCGATATTGATTTGAATGAAAAGGCTGGCGGAAAGTATTTATATTTATGCTACACAAAGGATCCTAAACACAATCCTCCTACTAAGCATATACAAATTATCAAGGGCAAGGATGCAGATGCTCCGGCTGGGTATGTTAAGATACCTACAGACTTAAATGCATCTGCTGGCGGGGACTATTTGTATCTGTGTTATCTTAAATAGTTTATTGTGGTAATGAAAAAGAGTCAGTATTGGCTCTTTTTTATGTTTATGTTATAAACCCTTTTTAATGAAACAACTGGATATTTTGAATTATGCATTTTTTCGTAGAAAAGTCTAATAACAGAATGCACTTGATATTACATGAAGAAAGAGAGGCAGGCAAAGTATGCTGCTCCTATGGAGCCTAGCAGAATAATGGCAGCTTTTATAAGACACCTATTGACTGGCTTAAGGCATCAGGTGTTATAGCCAAAAAATAAAAATCTCAAGTTACAAACTTGAGATAAAGTACTTTATTGGTAGCGGCGGTCAGATTCGAACCAACGACCGCTCGGGTATGAACCGAGTGCTCTAGCCAGCTGAGCTACGCCGCCATATTTGGTTGCGGGGGAGGGATTTGAACCCACGACCTCCGGGTTATGAGCCCGACGAGCTACCAGTCTGCTCTACCCCGCGATATTATTTATGGTGCCGAAGACCGGAATCGAACCGGTACGGTCTTTAGGACCGCAGGATTTTAAGTCCTGTGCGTCTGCCAGTTCCGCCACTTCGGCGAGCCATCGTCTTGACGACAAATATTATTATATAACCTTTTGACCAAAACGTCAATACCTTTTTTAAATTATTTTTAGTTTTTTTATTATTGTGCCTTCAAGGTTATCGCTGTCGCTTACGGTTACTTGCTTTAGGGCTAGTGACTTAATCAGATGGAGAAGAATATATATTCCCGAAACTATAACATCCGCTCTTTCCTTTTGAAGTCCTTCTACTTGGCATCGCTCACTTAAATCCATTGCTGACAGTTCGTTAAAGCAGCTTTGTACATAATCGTATTGTATAATAGTATTATGTATGATTTCTGTTTGATATATACCAAGCTTATGAAAAATAGCTGCTAAGGTTGTGGCAGTTCCGCCGATTGCTATTGCTTGATGGATTTTTTTTGTTTTTAAAAAATCTATTTGCTCCTTGAACTTAGCTTCTACCAGCATTTCCAAGCTTTGCTTATCCTGCTTGCTGAGTGGATTATTATTTATACAGCTTTCTGTCATTCTTACTGCTCCTGCATCTATGCTGACTCTGTGCTGAAGCTTTTCTCTGCCTTCATATAATATCAGCTCTGTGCTTCCTCCGCCAATGTCAATAACCAGCAGGTTATTTTCTGATTTATCATATCCCCGTAAAACCCCTGTAATTCCAAGCTCTGCTTCTTCCTCTCCGCTGATTACATTTATATAAATGCCGGTTTTTTGTTTTGCTTCCTCTAAAAACTCAGCTTTATTTTGAGCATCTCTCACAGCACTTGTGGCTATTGCTATTATCTGCTCTGCCTTATATTCTTCTGCAAGCTTTTTAAAGCTTATTAGTGCCTCTATGTTTCTCAGCTTTGCTTCTGGTGATATTTTTTTTGTTTTAGATACATTTTCACCTATTCTAGTTATCTGTGTATATTTTCTCTTGTTATACAGATTTGATTCGTCACATTCACATAGCAGTAGTCTCATAGAGTTTGTACCAATATCTATAGCAGCAATTTTTTTCATTTGTTTTGTACCTCCTGCAAAATAAATAAGCTGTCAGGTATACCGACAGCTTATTTTTACATATACTAATAATTGCATTGTGAATAGATCAATTGTCAAAAACCTATAGCAGCTTAGAAAATCAAGTTAAGTTATACTTTCTGTGAATTGTCTCCTCTTCTAAAACCGCCGCTGCTTCTTTTTGAGTCAGTACTTTTCTTCAATTGTTGAAGCTTTTCATCGCTGTCTTTTAAAAACTTTGCGAGTCTGTCTTCAAAAGAGTTTGCTTGGCTCTTGCTAAACTCCTGATTCCAATCTATTTCAGCAGGTCTTACAGCTCTTTTTATCTGCTGTGCTTGCTTTATTGATAAGTTAATTTTGCCATTTTTTTCTACGGTTAGTACCTTTACTCTTACCTTGTCTTTTTCCTTGATAAAATTCTTGATATCTTTTACATAAGTATCTGCAATCTCAGATATATGTACCAGCCCTGTTTTTCCTTCGGGCAATTGAATAAAAGCCCCAAAGCTGGTTATACTTGATACGATTCCCTCAACTACCTTACCTTCCTCTATAGGCATACTAAAAATACTCCTCCTTTAAATCTCAATAAACCTACTATGGATATAATATATTAAAACAGCAAAAGTGTCAATATTATTGCTGATTACCCCCTTCTTCCGTTACAGTTTCCTGTACCTGTTGGTTTATGTATACCCTTTCGCCGGGTTTTACTAAGCCTAATTGCTCTCTAGCAGCCTTTTCAAGATATTCAGCAGAAGCAACGCCTTCTAAGGTAGCTTTTAATCTCTCGTTTTCTCTTTCAACTTCTTTTATCTGGGCTTCAAGGATATTATTATTACGTCTTGCATTTATTATTTTAAATTGTTGATTTACTAGTGTTATAATAGTGTATATTATAAAAATGGTTATAAGTATCCGTGTAATATTAATTTTTTTCTTTTTCATAATATATACCTCATTTACCACTTATCTTCTGCTTTTTGTATTTATTCGACGTATTCTTTAAATATCCTTTTTATCCTTGTTCTTATTTTTTTTAATAATCAAATTAAAATACTTTTTATTTTGTGAGATAATTGCCTTTGGCAGCTTTTTTATCTTTTTTATTTTTTTTGCCTTTTTAGCGATATAGCTGAACAGCTTGCTGACAGGATACCATATCAAATTAAAGAGAAACTTAAACGGAAGCAGCAGCAAGCTGTTTGTAGTTTTAAAGAAATGTATGAGACTTCGTTTTATGTGTAGAAAGATAGCGACTGCCAATCTGCTTAATATTTTTTCATAAAGGAAAAAACCCACTGTAAAGCCGATAAATACATATGCTCGCAGCTCACCGTAGTTGCTGGAAAAAATTGTCCAAATCAGTACAAATAAAACAAAACCCAGAAATGTTAAATCCCACAAGGAAGTTACGAGCTTTTCTTTTTTCCGTGTTCCTCTTAGCACTCTATATATATCATAGGCGATTCCTATAATTATACCGCCATAAAGTGTGTACAGAAATACAAAGCTCTGAAACTCTTTGGTTTCCATGTCATCCCCCATTTCGTGCCTATTCTCCGTGCTATAGACTTATTTGAATATACTGCTTAGGAAGCTTCCGTTCTTTTTGCTTGTACTTTTTTCTGTGTATGAGCAGGATATTATAAAGCCTTCTATATTCAAATTCCCATCATCAACGTTCAGCTTGTTTATATGCATGTTTGTACCTTTAATTACCAAGCCTCCCATTTCTGTATCTAGTATTATTGTATTTTCATCAAAGCTGCTTACGTCCTTAACTCCGGTTAATGTCATTTTTTCTCTGCCTTCAATAAAAATGTTTTGTGTCTTAGATTTAATGACTTTCTTATCTTCCATAAGTAACCCCCCTATATTATCTATCAGCATCTTACGGTAATTTCTGCTTGGTGACTGCCTCACCATACCCTTATTTTTTATATATATGCTGTGAGCAGGGAAATATGATTGGGGGACTTGCTGGCAGAATAAGATAAGGAGGTAAGCTTTACTGGTCTTACCTCCTTATCTTATTCTACCACCTTATACATTTCTTTTGCCGCTTCCTTTGTTGCTCTATCTGTAACCTCCAGTACTTCTACCTTGATTGATTTGTCTCCGTATACTATTTCCACCATGTCGCCTATTTTGATATCTGTACTGGGTTTTGCCTGCTTGCCGTTTACGTATACCTTTTCGCCTTCACAGGCATCCTTTGCTACTGTTCTTCTTTTTATTAGCCTGGAATTTTTAAGGTATTTGTCTAGTCTCATATTCTTCACTCCCTTTAAATAAAAAAATCAGGCCTTGACCTGATTTCTCTGACTTTTATTATCTATTATTTATTTACAAGATCCTTTAAATCTTTGCCTGGTTTGAAAACAGGAGCTTTTGATGCAGGAATCTGGATTTCTTCTCTTGTTCTTGGGTTTCTTCCGATTCTTGCTGCTCTTTCTTTAACTTCGAATGTTCCAAATCCAACAAGTTGAACCTTGTCATTGTCAGCTAGAGCTTCTTCTACGCTTTCAATAAATGCTTTCAGAGCTTTTTCAGTATCTTTTTTTGTTAATTCACTTTTTTCAGCCATTTTAGTAATAAGTTCAGATTTATTCATCTCTAGTTTCCCTCCAATAATTAAATGTTGTTAAGCACTATAAGCTTATTCTATACGTTTTTAAAAAATCCTTCTTTTTACCTGCTAGTTTTAATCTTTTTTGCTGAAATTATGCATTTTAGCCATTTCCCACAGCTTATCCATCTGTGGTAAGGTCATTTCATCGAGTTTTTTGCCTTCATTTATGGCAGATTCTTCAATAAAACTAAATCTATTTATGAATTTGTCGATAGTGCCCTTTAGTGCCAGCTCCGGCTGGATTTTCAGGTATCTTGCCACATTTACAACTGAAAATAATAAATCACCAATTTCTTCTTCTATTATATGTTTGTTTCCTGTGTTATATACGTCCTTTACTTCGCCAAGCTCCTCTTCAACCTTTGCAAATACTTCCTCAATATTAGTCCAATCAAAGCCGGTCAAGGCTGCTTTTTGCTGAACCTTATAGCTTCTGACAAGGGCAGGAAGTATTTTTGGCACGTCCTTCAGCATTTGAGTATAGCTTTCTACTCCTTTTTGCTTTCGTTTGGAGGCTTCCCAGCTTTTTAAGGCTCCGCTCTCTGAGGTTGCCTTTACGTCTCCAAACACATGAGGATGCCTTATAATGAGTTTTTGCACTATGCCTGTTATTACATCATTTATATCGAATTCCCCATCCTCCTTGGCTATCTGTGCATGAAATACCACTTGAAGCAGTAAATCTCCCAGCTCTTCTACCAGCAAATCAATGTCATTTTTCTCGATGGCATCCAGAACCTCGTAGGTTTCCTCCAGAAGATACGGTTTTAGTGTTACTCTGGTCTGTTCCTTGTCCCAGGGACAGCCATTGTCGCTTCGCAGTCTGTCCATCAGGGCTGTAAGATCATCCATGGTATTGTATTTGGGCTGTTCTGAAACTGGAGGAATATATATGCTTGTAAGGTAGTCCACCCATTGGATTCTATCCAGCTCGAATAGATTTATTTTTTCGATTATTTCTAAGTCTTCCACTCCTGCTGCTCTTATGACGTATATTTCGTAATCGTCCTTGTAGTATTCCATCAGCTTCAGCTTTACTTCTGAAGCAACAAATCTATTGTATACCTGTGTTATTATGTTTCCGCATTTGTTATCAGGTTTTTGTGTGTCGAGACTAAGACCGTCTATTATTTTTAATCCGTTTACGGGATCTATCTTTAAGGCGGTTAATATAGCATCTATAAAGCTTACGGCTGGTATAATTTCTATTTCAATATTTTTATCAGTACTCTGCATTATGAGTTCTACGCTTTTTTCTGCAACCAGCGGGTGTCCTGGAACTGCGTATACTATTTCTCCGCTGTTTCTGCTGCTTTCAATAACTCTTTTGCATATGAGGCTGTATGTATCCTCAAAGGTTTCCTGAGTATCATATATATCATCACAGGTGCTGTAGCTGAGACCTGTTTTTTTAAGGTATTCTACAGTTGGATGCTTTTCTGTTCTTAGTATCAGTTCTTTTGCATTTTTCATAATATCATAGGCTTCTAAGGTCAATTGCTTATAGTTTCCCGAACCTAAGCCTACAACTATAATTTTTGACATTTGCATCTCTCCTTTATTTTATACCCCGTTTTTTCAGCACTTTGGAGAGCTTATTGCCTCCCGGTGCAAGCTGGAGCTCCGATGTTGTTATGCCTTTTACCAGTATCAATACTACTGCGTAAACTGCCGCTGCCAGCATCATGGATGCTAGTACTGCTATTGTGTTTCTTGATGTAGCACTATACGCAAGATTATATGTAAAGTATGCTGCTGCGGTCATTGCTGCTGTTGCAATAATTGGCTTGGTAAACATTTTGCTATAATTTAAGCTTTTTACCTGATATTTTATTATTGCCAGCATATTCAAAATACATGCTACTGCATAGCCTACGACTGTGCCTACTGCTGCACCTCGAATATTTATAGCGGGGATTGATGTCATATAGTATGTTATTGCTATTTTTACAATAGCGCATATTGTAAGATTTATAAGGGGTACTCTTACCTTGCCCATTCCTTGGAGTATGGCTGTAAGCGTTTGAAATAGTGTTAAAAATATTACCGAGGGTGCAAGATACATAAGTGCCAGACCTAGACTTTCTGATTCGTTTGGAAACATCATTGCCATAATCGGCTTTGCTAGTACAAACAGACCCATTGCTGAGGGTAAGCCTATAATAACGCTTAGTCTTATCCCAAGCTCTGATTTATTTCCTATGGACTCATAATCCTTTTTTGCAAGGGATTCTGATATGGATGGAACCATACTAGCGGCAAGAGATACGGTCAATACTTGAGGAAGATTTATAAAGGAGCCTGCCATTCCCTTTAGCTGACCTAAAAGACTTACGGAAGCTTCATATGTAAAGCCTACTGCCTGTAGTCTATCCATAACTATAAAGGAATCCAGCAGATTCATTATAGGGATTATGCTGCCGCCAATGGCAATAGGTATGGAAAATTCCACAATCCTTTTGAGTATGCTCATTGTTGATTCTTTAGAGCCTGATATACTGTTTGTATTTACAGTATGCTTTGGTCGTCTTTTGAAGTATATGTAAACCAGCATTAATACACTGATAAAGCCGCCTATAGTTGTGCCTATAATTGTACCTCCTGCTGCTGCTTTATAGCCTTGGGGTACAAACATCAAAGCAAGTATAAACCCGAATACTACTCTTCCTAGCTGTTCTCCTATCTGGGATACGGCACTTGGAATCATGTTCTGCATTCCCTGAAAGTAGCCTCTGAATGCTCCAGTAATGGAGAAAAGAAATATTGAGGGTGCTACATAAAGGATAGCAAGGCTTGCACCGGGGTTGTTAAATAGTCTTGCGAAAAATTCGGAATTGGTGTACATTACGATTGACATTATTCCGCCCATCACTGTCATAAGTATAAGTGAAATCTTAAAAATTCTATGTGCTTCATCAGCTCTGCCCATCTCGTATTTTTCAGAGGTAAGCTTTGAAATAGCGGTGGGGATAGCATATGCTGATAATATAAGTGCCCATGCGTAAACGTCATATGCTGTTTGATAATAGCCAAGCCCTTCGGAGGATATAATATTACCTATTGGTATTCTATATATTGCTCCTAGTATTTTTGTAACCACTCCTGCGGCTGCTAGTATGGCGGCTCCCTTTACAAATGATTGTTTCTTAGTTTCCATATTGGACCTCCCCGTCTTTACTTTCTTATAGTTAACACACTTTAAACCTCGAATATATTCTCGCTAAAAGTCTGTAAACTATTTGTGAGAAACAACTGGATTTTTTCAACTTTGTAGTTGTTTCTCTTTATAGTTAACACACTTTAAACGTCGAATAAGCTCCATTTGGTCAAACATTTATATTTTAGCACATATGTACTGCAAAATATATATTTATAATATGTTACATTCTATACTTTATTATAGAAAATTTTATATGTATGCCAAGAACCACTGATACACAAAAAAATAAAGCAGCTGTCCTTTATAGCGAACAAACTTCATAATTTTAGATCTCCAGTTTGTTCGCCCAAATAGTTTAGAAAGTTTTTAGTTAGAAGTACTTCTAACTTTAAAGTTTCTTAACTATAAGACTGCTGCTCGCTTATATTGTATTAATTTTTACTATTGCTCCATCTGCTTTCCTAGGAAGCTTGCTGCTGTTTCTGCCAGCTTTGTTTCAAGATCTCCCATTTGAATGGTCGCTTCTCTTGATAGTAGTATTACTGCACCTATAGGATCGCCTTGTGATATTATAGGAGATACCACACCTGTTGTATATTTTGAAGGTCCATCCTCATCGGCAGAAATATTTATCATTTTGTTATCAGTATTTGCACCTAATATTATTGTTGTCTTTTCTTCCATTACCTTCTCTAATGCTGGGCTGACTCTTTTCTCAAGCAGCTCTTTTTTTGGTGCTCCTGCAACAGCGATGATAGTGTCTCTGTCAGCAATGCAAGTGATATGATCCATTGAGCTGTGTAAAGATTCCACATACTCTTTTGCAAATTCACTTAACTCGCCAATAGGAGAATATTTCTTCAGTATTACTTCGCCTTCTCTATCTGTAAATATTTCAAGTGGATCTCCTTCTCTGATTCTAAGCGTACGTCTTATTTCTTTTGGTATTACAACTCTTCCAAGATCATCAATTCTTCTAACTATTCCGGTCGCTTTCACTTTTTATCCTCCTTTTTATAGCTTTCATAAATACGTTTGTATTGCTTATTATTTTACCAATCAAAATTTTTTATGCACTTTTTTGTAAATTTTGAAGTTGTTTCTCCATAGATTTTCGTAAAAAATACAATAAAAAGCTGTTGAAAAGTTCATCAACAGCTTTTTATTGTATTTTTTATAATCTGTTAAGATATTTTTTTACATTAGCAGCTTTTACCATTTCGTCTACAAGCTTATTGTATTCTTCTGATTTTTTCTGGTTAAGAAGTGAAGTTTTTAGCTGCTCTTTTACTTCTTCAAGAGTTTCAACTTTCTTATCCTCAACCTTAATAATGTGGAATCCATAATTTGTAGGTATTATCTCACTAACCTCACCTGGCTTTAATGCAAAAGCAGCTGTTTCGAATTCTTCAACCATGTCTCCACGTCTGAAGTAGCCCAAGTCTCCGCCTGCATCCTTTGTTCCGGGATCCATAGAATTTTCTTTTGCTAATGCGGCAAAGTCCTTACCTGCATCTATTTGTGCCTTAAGCTCTTTTGCTTTTTCTTCTGTTTCAACAAGTATATGGCTTGCCTTTACTGTTTCAAACATGTTTATATTGTTTGAGTAGTATACAGCCGCATCGTCATCCGTAACTTGTATTGCTTCTACCAGCTTGTCTCTAAGCTTATTTACTGTCATTTCCATTTTCTTTTCTTCTTTGAGTTCTTCAATAGTAATATTCTGACTTGTTAAAAACTCGTTGAATTGTTCCTCAGTATCAAAGTATTCTTCACGTATCTTATCAATTTCTGCTGTTACTTCTTCATCTGTAACTGCTATATTCATTTCTTTAGCTTTATTTAGTAATATTTTGTTTTCTATTATCGCTTCTAACACTCTTTCTTTGAATACATCTATATTTTTCTTGCCGTCGGTTTCTTTTTCCCAATACTCTTTATCTACTTGACCATCGTATTGCTTTTTGATTCTATCAAAAAGCTTAGTAAATTCTTCTTTTTTAATTTTTTCCTCGCCGATCTCTGCTACTATGGTTTCCTTGTCAACCTCAGGATCTACCTGAACAAATTGGCATCCGCTAAAAGCGAACGTCATAACTAATGCTAATACTATCGCTAGTATTCCTCTTTTTGTTTTCATCAATTTTCCCTCTCTCCCCTTGCTATTTAATACATTTTTTACTTTTCTTTTGTTTATTTGCCATCTAATAAATAATTATACAACATCTTGTCTATTCTGAAAACTATAAATTTTTTCAATAACCTTTTTTATCCATTCTAATATCTGATCCATGTTTTCTTTATCTACCCGCAGTGTGAAATATGGCTGTTCGTTTGCAGTAAACAGTATTTTGTTTTTATAATCGGAGGCTATCATTATTGCGGTCTCAGCCTTTATATAGTCTCCTGACTTAAACTTTATTATTATATTGCCGTTTGCATTTTTATTGATGCTTAAATTGCTCGCTGGTTTTTGAGTAATAGCTACTACACCGCATTTTTTTGCATGATACTTGATATAGGAAATTTTCATAAGATTTTGCACTGGCTCAGGTATATCACCAAATCTATCTTCGATTTCCTCCTGTATATCATACAAGTCCTCTTGTCCTTCAATGTAAGCAATTTTCTTATATATTTCGATTTTTTGGCTTTCATCAGGTATGTAGGACTCAGGAATATGTGCATTGATTTGAAGATCAATGCTGGTCTCAATGTCTAGTGCAACAGGCTCGCCTTTGTACTGTCTTATTGTATCCTCAAGAAGCTTTATGTACAAATCATAGCCGATTGCTTCCATATGTCCATGCTGCTCTCTGCCCAGCAGATTTCCTGTTCCTCTTATTTCTAAATCCCTCATGGCAATCTTAAAGCCGGAGCCGAACTCTGTAAATTCCTTTATGGCTTGAAGTCTTTTTTCTGCTATTTCGTTAAGTACCTTATCCTTTTGATAAGTAAAGTATGCGTATGCTACTCTATTTGATCGTCCTACACGTCCTCTAAGCTGATAGAGCTGAGAAAGTCCCATTTTGTCGGCATCAGATATTATTATTGTATTTACGTTTGGTATGTCCAAGCCGGTTTCGATTATTGTGGTGCAGACTAATACGTTATACTCACCATTATAAAAGTCCAGCATTGCATCTTCAAGCTGTTTTTCATCCATCTGCCCATGAGCGTATATAACCTTCGCATCCGGCACAAGCTCTCTGAGTCTGGCTGCAACCTTGCTTATGCTTCTGACCCTGTTATGCAGATAATACACCTGTCCGCCTCTTGCTATTTCCTTTGAAATAGCATCTCTTATTACATCCTCATTATGCTCCATTACATAGGTCTGTACCGGATACCTTTCCTCTGGCGGCTCTTCAATTATGCTGATATCTCTTATTCCTGTAAGGGACATGTGCAGTGTCCTTGGAATAGGGGTTGCAGATAAGGTCAATACATCTACATTTTTTCTTATATCCTTAATTTTTTCTTTATGGGAAACTCCAAACCTTTGTTCCTCATCAACTACTAAAAGCCCAAGATCGTTAAATGCTATATCGCTTTGCAGCAGTCTGTGAGTACCGATGACCACATCTACATTGCCTGTCTTTAAATCGCTTAAGGTCTTTTTCTGCTCTGCGGCTGTTCTAAAGCGTGACAGCATATCCACCTTAATGGGGAAATTTGAAAATCTCTGTACACAGGTATTATAATGCTGTTGTGCCAGTATGGTTGTAGGCACAAGGATGGCAACCTGTTTGTTGTCCATTACGCATTTAAAGGCGGCTCTCAGTGCTACTTCTGTTTTACCGTAGCCTACGTCGCCGCATAGCAGTCTATCCATTACCTTGTCGCTTTCCATGTTTTGCTTGATTTCCTCAATACATCTGAGCTGGTCATTGGTTTCCTCATATTGAAATATATCTTCAAATTCCTTTTGCCAGCGAGTATCCTTTGAAAAGGCAAAGCCTACCGCCTGCTGCCTTTCTGCGTACAGCTTAAGCAGATCCTCTGCCATGCTCTCAATGGCTTTTTTCGCTTTGCCCTTAACTTTTGCCCATTCCGCGCTTCCCAGCTTGTTGAGCTTAGGTGATTTGTCTTCTCCCCCGATAAACTTTTGAATCATATCCATTTGATCAGTGGGTATAAAAAGCTTGTCATTGCCTGAATATTTTATATGCAGGTAGTCCCTGGTCAAGCCGCCTACCTTAAGCTTCTCAATGCCTATATACTGACCTATACCGTGGTTGTCGTGGACAACAAAATCACCAATCTTAAGGTCTGTAAATACCTTGATTGCCCGTCCTTTTTTCTTTTGGGCAGCTTTCCTTGGGCTGGTATATACCTCCCTTTCGCTTATAACAGCGTATTTAATTGACGGAAACTCAAAGCCTCCATGAAGAGTCCCCGGAATAACAACTATGTGCCCCTCCAGAATTTCCATATCAAGCTCCTGTTTAAATACGGCGTTTATGCCAGCTTCTCTAAGAGCCTCTGTAAGTCTGTTTCCCTTATCCTTGGTTCCTGATAATATTAATACTCTGTATTTTTTGTTTTTCCAGTGCTCAACTTCCTCTATCAACAGGTTTACCTTGCCATGGAAGGGATGCATTGTCCTTGTAATAAAGCTTATTATGCTCTGTGGTCTGTAGTCGTTATTGCCCTTAAGAAGGGTACTGAAGCAGACTACCTTATGCTGCTTTACCCTTGCAGCTATCTCGTCATATGGAAACATTACATTATATTGCTCTGGCAGTACCTCGTTAGACTCCAAAAGCTGCTTAAAGTGCTCTTGGAATTCTAAATCGACGTTTTCACTGCGCTGTCTGACTCTGCTTGGTTCATCAATAATCACAATGCAGTCTTCAAAATAATCAACAAGACTGAAGAACCTTTCTCGGAAAAAGCTTGTGTATTTTTCTATACCGTCAAAGTATATCCCCTGCTTCAGCCTTTCTATATCATGGGATAAATTACTTTGCAGCTTTTCGGCGGCTGCGGCTGAGCCTTTTTTACCCCCTGCAAGTACTTTGCATCTTTTGTTCAGTTCTTCCTGTAATCTATTACCTGCATGTACAAGCTCCTCAGTGCTTAATAGCAGCTCTTTTACAGGATGGATGTTTACGGTATTGGTTTTTTGCACTGATCTTTGTGTTATTACATCAAAGTATCTTATGGAGTCTACCTCGTCTCCAAATAGTTCAAATCTTACAGGATATTCCTGTGATGGGGGATAGAAGTCAATTATGCCTCCTCTTACAGAGAACTGACCTTTGCCCTCTACCATATCTACCCGTTCGTAGCCTGCTTGAACAAAGTATGGAATCAGCTTTTTTAGGTCAATATTATCGCCTAATGAAACTTGTTTGCTCATTGAGTTAAAAAGGTCTGGGTGAGCCAGCTTTCCAAGCAGTGCCTCTATGGAGGCGGATACTATTTTTTTCTTTTTTGCTAGTACTTCGGATATTACTTTTAGTCTTTGCTGTCTTATCTCATTGCTTCTTGCATCGATTCTATGAAATATCATTTCTCCGGCAGGGAACAATTCGGCATGATCCTTTGAGAAAAAACCAACATCCTCATAAATCTTTCTTGCGGCTACCTCATTATGTGTTATAATAATGCAGGATTTATTAAACAGCTCGCTTAGTGCTACAGCAAGCATAGCTTTTTGTGTATCCGAAATACCATGAGCTTCAACTATTCTTGCCCCTGTCTTTAATGACTGTGTCAAAAGCCTGTATTCCTGCATACCTTCGAGGGGTTTTATAATGTTCTCAAAGCTCAAGCTTTCACCTCCCTAGTAAAAACTACGTATAATGTTCCGTCTTTGCTTATTTATTATATTTATTCATGGCTGAGTTTATACCCTTTGTGACTATTTCATATATGGCATCAGAAGACTTCTTGACTGCTTCCTCCATTATGGGGACATCATCCCCCCTGAAGCCGGTCATTACATAATCAGCCAAGTCCATTCTTTCAGGCTTGCCGCCTACGCCTATTCTTATTCTTGGAAAATCCTGAGTATTTATAAGATATATTATGGATCTCATACCGTTATGGGTTCCTGAGCTTCCGCTTCCCCTTATTCTGACTTTACCTGTTGGAAGATCGATATCGTCATATATTAAAACAAGCTTTGTGCTTTCTATCTTATACCATTGAAGCAGATCCAGCACGCTTTCGCCGCTTAGGTTCATATAGGTCTGAGGCTTTGCAAGTACCACCTTTTCTCCTGCTATTATGCCTTCCCCCACCAAAGCCTTATGCTTTATTTTATTAACATTGATGTTGTGCTTTTCAGCAAAATAATCTATTGTTATGAATCCAATATTGTGTCTTGTGTTTTTATATTTATCACCTGGGTTACCCAGCCCAACTATAATATACATAACTTCCTCCAGTATATGTTTAGTACTGCTTATGCTTGTATCCTATTGCTGTATATGGAATATTTATCACCCTTTATATAATATTGGTAATATAATAACTTTTTAAACATGAATAATAACCGGGTGAGAAATCTCCCCCGGTATATTTGTATATTTTCCTACAGCATACTTTAAATAGTAAAATTAATCGAACAGCTTGCTTAGGGACAAGCCTTCGTAAATTCTCTTTATAGCTTCTGCCAGCAGTGAAGCCACTGAAAGCACCTTTATTTTGTCGGATGTCTTTGTTAATGGGATTGTGTTAGTAACTACCAGTTCTTTTATTACAGACTCCTCAAGCTTTTGGTATGCAGGTCCTGATAGCACCGGATGTGTACAGGCAACATAAATGTCCTTTGCCCCCATATCTCTCAGCACCTTGCCTGCGTTAGCTACTGATCCTGCTGTATCTATTAAGTCATCAACTATTATACAGTTTCTTCCTTCTACATCACCTATTATGTTCATTACTTCTGAAACATTTGGTCTTGGTCTTCTTTTGTCTATTATTGCTATTGGAGCATCCAGTTTACCGGCAAGCTGTCTGGCTCTGGTTACGCCGCCAACGTCAGGAGATACTACTGTAACATCATCAAGCTTTTTATTTATAAAATAGTTTATTAATAGCGGAGCTGCATATAGATGATCCACAGGAATATCAAAAAAGCCTTGTATCTGCGGTGCATGCAAATCCATTGTTATTACACGATCTGCGCCTGCCGCTTCTATAAGATTGGCAACAAGCTTGGCTGTGATCGGCTCTCTGGACTTGGATTTTCTATCTTGTCTGGCATATCCGTAAAATGGTATAACTGCATTTATTCTGCCTGCTGATGCTCTTTTGAGGGCATCAATCATAATTAAAAGCTCCATTAAATTGTCGTTTACAGGCTGGCAGGTTGATTGCACTACAAATACATCAGCACCTCTTATAGATTCGTTTATGCTTACACCTATTTCCCCATTACTGAAAGTACTTGCTTGAGCGTCACCTAATGGCAGCCCAAGGTTATAGGCAATGTCACTTGCCAGATCCCTATTAGCGTTGCAGCTTAGGATCTTAATGCTCTTTCCGTGAACATTCATTTTACCAGAAACCTCCCAAATAATTATTCTTTTGATTTATTTAAAATTTAAAGGTTATTTAAATTTTTTTGCCCATCCCTCTTTATTGTCCTGCTTTACTCTGCCTATTGCAAGGCTTGCTTTAGGTACTTCCTTTGTTATGGTAGTGCCTGCTGCAACGTATGAACTCTCTTTTACTGTTACTGGAGCTATAAGATTTACATTGCATCCAACAAAGCTGTTATCTTCAATAACTGTTCTGTTCTTTTTCTTTCCATCGTAATTGACGAATACGACCCCACAGCCCAGATTTACATTGTTTCCTACATCGCCATCACCTACATATGTAAGGTGCGATGCTTTTGAATAATCCCCGAAATTGGAGTTTTTCATCTCCACAAAGTCCCCTATTTTTGCATGCTTTCCTATTTTGTTGCCCGGTCTTAAATATGCATAAGGCCCGACCGTAGTAGCTTCACCGATGGAGCTTTCAAATGCAACTGAATATTGTATTTTTACACCATTGCCGATATTGCAGTCTTTTATTCTGGTCTGTGGTCCGATTATGCTGTCTTCCCCTATATATGTGCTGCCTTCTAAAATACAGCCCGGATATATTGTAACGTCACGTTCTATTTGAACTGTATTTTCTATATATGTGTTTGAAGGATCGATAATTGTAACGCCCTTAAGCATGTGCTTTGTTACAATCCTTCTACGCATGATTTCATTTGCTTGTGAAAGCTGAAGCTTATTATTTACCCCCATTATTTCATCTGTGTCATTAGTTTTATATGGGGCTATTTTAAGACCGTCCTGTCTAAATAGTCCGATTACGTCAGTAAGGTAATACTCACCTTGATCGTTATTATTGGATAGTCTGCTTAATACTCTTTTTAAATCTGCACCCTTGAAAAAGTAAATACCTGAATTTACTTCTTTTATTTCTTTTATTTCAGGTGAAGCGTCTCGTTCTTCTATGATGCTTTCTATCAAGTTTTCACTGCTTCTGATAATTCTTCCGTAGCCTGTAGGGTCTTCAAAGTCAGCAGTTAATACTGTTGCACCATAGTTGTTCTGCTTATGCACTTCATACATTTTAAGCAGTGTTTCTGCTTTTGGCAGGGGTGTATCCCCATACAGTACAAGCACATCTCCGTCTGTAATATATCCTTCTGCCTGCATCACTGCATGTCCTGTACCAAGCTGCTGGGCTTGAATTGCAAAGCTGACTCCTTCTATAGCCTCCATAACCTGCTCTGCACCATGTCCTACAACTACAACTGGCTTTACACATCCGATCTCCCTGGCGCAGTTTACTACGTGCTGCACTAAAGGAGTTCCGCAAACCTTGTGCAATACCTTGGGTGTTTTGGAATACATTCTCTTGCCTTCACCCGCTGCAAGTATTATGGCTGTTATGCTGTTTGCAGCATCTTCTTTTATATGGTCTGTAATACTGTATACATTACTCAATATATCACCTCTATTATACATTTTTTTACGTTGAATGTACATATTGTAAAGACAAAATCATTAATATGTCTTTACTAAGTCTATATGTTAGTCGAATTAATTCTTTAGTACTTTCTTTATAATTCTATCATAGCTATGCAGGGTTTACACTAGAAAAGTAAAATTTTGTTACGGTTAAGTCTTAATAGATTATAGTATCCATATATTAACAAAAGTTTATTTTTGAGCATGTACGCTACAGCCTTAGCAATAGTACTGCTCAAAAATAAACTTCACTTATATAACCTGAATGAAAAGACGGTCTACACGGCTTTTCATCAGCAATCAACGAAAATAAAGCAAGTCTAGGGAAGTGACCCAAGACAGACGCAGCTTTATTTTCATATAAATCTTAAGCTTATGTCCATGGCTTTTACTGAGTGTGTAAGTGCTCCTACGGATATAATATCCACACCTGTCTCTGCAATAGCTCTGACATTTCTTTCACCATCCAGCTCTACATTGCCGGAAGCCTCTAAAAGCACCTTGCCTTCTGATACTGCCACTGCCTCTCTCATCTGCTCCAAATTCATGTTGTCCAGCATAACTATATCTGCGCCTGCGGCTATAGCCTCTTTCAGCATATCCATGTTTTCTACTTCTACCTCGATTTTTACAGCATGAGAAAGTCTGGCTTTGGCTGCCTTGACTGCTGGTGTAATCCCGCCTGCTGCTTTTATATGATTATCCTTTATTAGTACTAAATCAGACAGGTTAAATCTGTGATTATGTCCTCCACCCATTTTGACGGAGTATTTATCCAGTATTCTAAGTCCTGGAGCAGTTTTTCTGGTATCAACCACTTTGGCGGTCAGTTTTTCAACTTGTTTTGTATAGCTGTTTGTAAGTGTTGCAATTCCAGACATTCTTTGAAGAAGGTTAAGTGCCACCCGCTCTCCCTTTAATATATTTCTTGCTCTTCCCTTTATATCTGCTATTACATCGCCTTTTACTACTTTTTCGCCGTCTTTTTTGTATATATTAAATACTATACTGTCATCAAGCAGGGTGAATACTCTTTTGCATACCTCAATTCCGCAAAGGACACCTTCTTGTTTTGCTATAAAGTTTCCTGCTATCTGCACCTCATCACTAATAATTGAGTCTGTGGTAACATCTCCCCAGCCTAAATCTTCATGTAGTGCAGCTCTGATTATTTTATCTATTATAAAGTTGTCTAACATAATTTCACTTCCTTATCAGTCTGTTCTATAGTGACTGCCTATGCTTTGTTTTCTGTTTATTGCACTTTTTAGTATTAGTGCTGCTATATATGCTATATTAATTGTTTCCATTACATATACCGTTCCTAGCTCTATGCTTTCCAGCAGCCTTATTATGCTTTCAAGCCTCTGAGCTGCGTTTTTCATATCTGCCTCATTACGCTCTATACCTGCATAATCATTCATTATTTGTTTTATTTCATTTCTTATACTTACAATATCTATGTCTGCGGCTTGACTAATTTGTGCTGCTGTATTTATGATTATATTCTCATCAAAGCTGGATTCGCTTATTGAGCTGTTAATATCCTCGGCACAGCGTCTTCCAAATATTAGTCCTTCAAGCAGTGAATTGCTTGCAAGCCTGTTTGCTCCGTGTACTCCTGTACATGCTGCTTCTCCGCAGGCGTACAGCCCCTCAATGCTGGTTCTGCCCCACAGGTCGGTCTTTATGCCTCCCATAAAATAATGCTGTACAGGCACAACAGGAATATAGTCCTTTGATATATCTATGTCTGCCTTTAAACACCTGTTATAAATTGTCGGAAAGCGGTTTCTCAGATGCTCAGAATCCTTGTGGGTTATATCCAGATATACAAACTCGCTATTAGTTTTCTTAATTTCAGAAAAAATTGCTCTGGAAACAATATCTCTGGGTGCTATTTCACCCATCTCATGATATCTGCTCATAAATGGCTCTCCATTTATATTTCTGAGTATTCCACCCTCTCCTCTTAATGCCTCAGAAATCAGAAAGCTGTTTTCGTTGTCTGCTTTTTTATAAAATGCAGTAGGGTGGAACTGCACAAACTCCATATCTGTAAGCTGTGCACCTGCCCTGAATGCCATTGCAATACCGTCGCCTGTTATGACCTCTGTATTTGTGGTATTTTTATATACCTGTCCGATGCCGCCGCTTGCGCATATTATTTTTCTGCTGTGATAAATTTTAAGCTGGCTTTCTTCTGGTATATTTGTATTGTTTTTAACCAGTATACCAGTGCACTTGTTGTTTATAGTTAATATATCTACTGCAAAGCAGTTTTCTATAATTTTTATGTTGGTTCTTTTTTTACATTCACTGATAAGAGAATCTATAACCTCTTTGCCTGTAGCATCACCAAGGGCGTGTATGACTCTGAATCTTCCATGGCCGCCCTCTCGGGTGGTTGTCAGTGTGCCGTCAGGATTTCTATCAAATCTGGTTCCTATATTGCATAGGGTTTGTATGTCTACAGGTGCTTCATTTACAAGCACTTTTACTGCTGCTTCATCGCAGTGTCCTGCCCCTGCTTTGATGGTATCATCAAAATGATATTCAGGCTGATCCTCCTCAGTAACTGCTGCGGCTATGCCGCCCTGTGCAAGATAGGAATTATTTTCTCCTATCGATTCCTTGCTTATTATGCATACACTCAGATCATCATGCAGGTGTATTGCCGAATATAGTCCTGCAATGCCGCTGCCGATAATTATTACATCAAATTTCTCATATTGTATAGCTCCGCTATCAAAGTTTATTAGATATCTCAAGGACATATATTTCCCCCCTGCTTGTCATAAAAACAAATAAATTCTTGCTAACTTATTTTCAGCATTTCATCAAGTGCCTTTAAAGCTTTTCCCCTTATTTCTGCATCTACCTCTATTTGATACTGCATGTTTAATAGAGCTTGATATACGTCCTGAAGTCTTGTTTTCTTCATATTCGCACATATCAGCCCCGGTGAAAGCAGATAAAAGTTTTTGTCGGGGTTTTGTTTTTTCAATGCATGAAGTACACCTTCCTCAGTACCTATGATTATGTCTTTATCAGGTATCTGTTTTGCATATTGTATTATCTCAGAAGTACTTCCTAAAAAGTCCGCCATATTTTGAACCTCAGCTTCGCACTCAGGATGCACAAGTATTTTGGCATTTGGATAATATTGCTTTATCTTCACTACCTCGTCTGTTCTTACTCTCTTGTGGGTTATGCAGAAGCCCTTCCACAGTATTATTTCCTTGTCTTTAACCTTATCAGCTATATACCTGCCCAGATTTTCATCGGGTGCAAATATTATTTGTTTATTTTTAATGCTTTGTACTACTTTAACTGCATTTGAAGATGTACAGCAGATATCGCTTTCTGCCTTAACCTCGGCTGATGAGTTAACATATGTAACCACAGCAGCTTCGGGGTACTTTTCCCTCATTTCTCTGATGCCTTCTGCCGTAACCATATCTGCCATAGGACAGCCAGCATCTCTGACAGGTAAGATCACTGTTTTGTCTGGTGAAAGTATCTTCGCACTTTCTGCCATAAAATGTACACCGCAAAATACTATTACATCATGTTTTGTATTTGCTGCATGTTTACTTAGAGAAAAAGAGTCCCCAACGATATCTGCAATATCTTGAACCTCGGACACCTGATAATTATGCGCAAGTATTATTGCATTTCTTTCTCTCTTAAGCCTATTAATCTCATCTACAAAGTTATGTTCCATCGCACCAACCTTCTCCATTCTTTTGTATCTTATATTTAAGATGTTTTAACGTTGAAAACAACTTCAACTAAAATCTATATATTAGGCTCATTGCACTGAGCTTTTGACTATTATTCATACTAGACTATATCACTTATTAGTAGCTTTTTCAATATAAAATGATAAATGGGTACTTAGTCACCTGTTATTGTCCAAAAAACAGTCTTATTTCACGTTCAGCACTAGCTTCTGAGTCAGAACAACCGAAGGTCCTGAAGTTATATATTTATTGCGATTTATATAGTATACTCTATTTCCTTTTATTATATCATTTATTATAAATCTATAAAACAAAACTCAACCGGCGGTTGAGCTTTGTTTTATTCAGCAGCTTCAATAATAGATTATTTACTAATCTTCATCCTCATAATATTCCTCTTTCCTATAAGGATTGTAAAAATAATAAGGAGGCCAATAAAATAATGGATTCATATGCTTGTGATTATAAAACTGCTTATTATATTTCTTATTAAATTTCTTATTCTTAGGCTTCTTCTTTGGTCTTCTTAAGGGGTCAAGGCTATTATAGTCATCGCTGCTTTCACTTTCCAGATCATCACTTTCAAATTCCTCGTACCAGCCAGCCAAATCCATCTCATCCTCCATTGCATACATGTCTGGCATCTGGTGCATGGGTGCATAGTGTACAGGCATGTAGCGGGCTGCTGGCGGCTGCATTGGCATTTGCTGCATAGGACACCCGGAGGCTTGATAAGGCAGCATATGATTCATCATGGGGCATCCTGTCATAACTGGATTTATATTTTGCATATTCATCATTGGACACCAATGGCTATGAATTGTATTCATATCCTTATACGGCATTTCTGCTTTATATGCATGCTTCTTATATATGCTGTTTTCATCCGATTGTCCCTTTAAGTTATCTTGTTTATTGTCACACATTATATTTTTACCTCCTATACATTATCACCTTAACATACTGATATTTGTCACATATGCACCATTGAACCCTGATAAATCTTGCTATAAATCTATCAGCTCTTTCTATATAATATATATATTTTTTCTGCTGAATTATTACATAAATTAGGACGTAAAAAAGCTCCATCCCATAGGGATGAAGCTTTTTACACAATAAATGAAAATTATTCGTTTTTTGCTTTTTCGTATTCTTCTAATATTGAAGTTTGTAGTCTTTCTCTTGTAGAAGAATTGATAGGATGTGCTATATCCTTAAATTCTCCATCTGGAGTCTTTCTGCTTGGCATAGCAATAAATAATCCTTCCTGTCCTTCTATAACCTTGATGTCATGTACAACGAATTCATTATCGAAAGTAACGGAAACAACTGCTTTCATCTTTCCTTCTGTGTTTACTTTTCTTATTCTTACGTCTGTTATCTGCATTCTAGTTCACCACCTTCCCGCCTAGCATTTTGTCATTTGCATAATAATTCGTCATTTAATACATTTTTCCTTCTTTTTATTCAGATAATTTTCAGAAAACACGAATAATTGTTATAATTCTATATTCCTATTTCAATATCAATATGTCTGCTTATATTATCTACTTCTTTAAGTAAAAATAACGAGTAATATTCACCAATCAGCTTATTTTTAGGTTCTAACGTAGAAACAATTACACCTGTTCCGACAACCTCAGCTCTAAACTCGTGCATAAGATCATAAAGCCCTTTTATTGTGCCTCCTGCCTTCATGAAATCGTCTATAACAATCACTCTTGACTGCTCTTTAAGGGATCTCTTTGACAATGACATTGTTTGTATCTTATGAGACGAACCTGATACATAGTTTATGCTGATTGTAGCACCCTCTGTAACCCTGTTATCTCTCCTTGCTATTACTAAGGGTATATTTAATGCCCTTGCGGTCATTATAGCAGGAATGATTCCCTTGGTCTCGATTGTCACTACGTAATCGGCAGCTTTATCGGCAAATTTACTGGCGAATATCTCACCTACTCTTGCAGCATATGATGGATCATACATAATATCCGACATGTAAATAAAACTCCCTGGTATTATTCTACTGGAATCTTTAAGTTTTATACATAAATCCTTTAAAAACTCCATAGTTTGCTTATTATTAACTTCTGTCCGATATCTTACACCGCCCTGAGCACCAGGAATGGTCTCAATGATTCCGAGAGACATCTGTTCTATTATCTTTTTTACAGCACTTATATCCTCGCTTATGGTTGATTTAGCCGCATGTAATAGCTCGCTAAAATAACTCAGTGTAAAAATGTGGTTTGGATTGTCGCTTAGTATTTTTACCAGTGCTGTTACCCTCTCATTTTTCTTAAGCTTCTCCATTATGTCTCCCCCTAAAATATAAATATTATGCCCGTCAATACAATTTTTATTCTGATTCTATAAAAATTAACAAAATCCTTCTTATTAGAGATAACCAACTCTAAAACTCAAAATACTTTTCGTTAAGAGTTGCTAATCTCTTTGTGAGAAACAACTGGAAAGCTTTAATTTTGAAGTTGTTTCTCTTTATAGATAACCAACTCTAAAACTCAAAATACTTTTCGTTAAGAGTTGCTAATCTCTTTGTGAGAAACAACTGGAAAGCTTTAATTTTGAAGTTGT
>CALGKJ010000195.1 GCA_937930535.1 uncultured Clostridia bacterium | reverse complement strand
CCTGTCATATTCTGCCCTCCATTAACAGGATTAAAGAATTGCTTCAGGTTATCAATAATGCACCCTTCAATAATTTTCCCTTTTTCCGGTGTAGTATAATTTACCTCGGCTTCCACCCCCACACGTATGTAGTCTGGCCCTATCACATCAATGCAGGTAGCTTCCTTTGTATTAAGTACAGCCGATATCCGCTCAGACAAATATGCTTCAATTTCATTAAGTAACTCTTGACTAGGCACAGGCTTTGGGGTTTCATTTTCTGGGACTACAATTACAGTGGCTTTTCCAGGTATAAAATTCAAATTCCTATCCATGGTAGGGAGACATTTCACAATCGCAGTTTGAGGTGCTACTTCATGTACCATCCACTCAATATCCGCACTGGTAACACCTCTATCCCAGCTTTTCAACGTATGAGGTCCACGAATTTTAGCTTCTTCCGGTTTTTCCTGATTGAAGCCTCCGTCCGCCGCAATTGGATTGATAGCAGCATCAATTCCGGGTAAGCTGTCCCATATTTTAGATATCGTATTTTTCTGGACATTTCCACTTGCACCTCCGCCCTGCTTGTAATCACATTTAATATTGTCTATACCTGCTGGCGGAACCATTCCATTATTTCCATCTCCAAATACTATACTGCCGGTAGCATGATTCATCATATAATGTCTGCTGTCTGTACTTGATAATGAGAAGGTTTTCACTTCCTCCCAAAGCTTCCACTCTTTCTGGGTAAGAGTCTCACGCACTCTCAATTCCTGTCCGGTTAGAACTGGACTTCGTGACAATTGAAAAGTCTGATTGGGTTCACCATTACTGGAGCCTAAAATTTCACCCTGTAATGTGTTTGCATTTCTGCACCATACTGCATTGGTATAAACCGTACTGAGCTTTGGATACAGTTTAAAACCGCCATCCTCCAGACGTGCACGAATCCAATAATTTTCAGTTCCAAAAAGAGGGCGTTTTTCTACATCCAAAGGAGCAACAAACTGTAGTATCTCCCTGCGTGTAAAGTTTTTTATAGCATCATTTACACTTAGAGAAAGCCACTTTCTTCCATTCCAGTATTCCCATGCTACTATAGGATTTTCTCCCAACTGATCGCCAGATAGCGGAAATAACATTGATATGGGCAAATTGCTTATATCGCTGTCAAAAGCCAGATAAAAAGTACGTTCTGACTCTGAACAAGGTGAAAAAGGCTTAAAATATTCACCGTCTTTTATACATTCATTAGTTTTATCTGCCATAGTATAGTTATTTTCCGTAATTACTCTTTCTGGATATTGTTCGATGGTATATTTATAGCTAATGGTCATTTTTTTGACAGAGGGAGGGGCAAATGATGCTTTTACATACTCTAATTGAGCAATACTCATTTTTTCAGTGCCTACCATAACCTCTTTTGGAGTATAGTTATATTCGTCCTCCTTGCCGTAATTACCGCCCATAATGCGTGCACGAATCCAATGATTCTCTTCACCGTTTATAGTGCAGGGTTTTATAGGCGGACATTTAAATGAAATGTCTCCAGTGGCGGTAAATGTCTGTGCACTAGGGGAGCTTCCAGAGCCAGATTGCCCCATCCGATCAAGTATGTTTTCAAACATAGTCGTCCACTCAGTCCCATTCCAGTATTCCCAAGACAACTTTATATACTTTGTATCTGGCAGCTTGCATATTTCTTCATTAGAAAGCTCTATTCTCATATTTATGCTGGCATTTTCCTTAGAGAATGCTTCCTTGGAAGCAATATAAAAAGCATCGTTTGCCTTAGGTTTTTCTCCAAAAGGGTAAAAGTCCTTTTTCATATCCAATGGGGTATCGTTACTTACAGCCAAATCGGCATATAGCGGAGAAGTTGGCGATATGTTAAGCGCAATCCTAATATCTTCAATATCCGGCATATAGCTTTGACTCGTAATGGGAGTTTTCATCTGAGCAAAAATCCATTTGTTTGTCCAGCTTTTAAAAACCCCTTCCTTGTCGTATCCTGAAACCGTCTTAATATGCGAATCAGCTAAATTTTCAAAGGTAAAAGCACTGTTCCATATTGGCTCACTGTTTTGTGTTGTACTTTTTACTTCAAGACGTTTCGGGTTTCCTTTTTCATCATAGCTATACCATTCAAAGTCAAGGTACTTCTCATCTACATACTCATCATCGTCTTCGTATCTGCCAAAATCCGATGGCTTGTTAAAGTAAATCACTAAAGAATTTCCAGCTTCCTTAAAATTAAAAAGTTTTGAGTGTCCTATATACAGCCTGTGCAGTACTGTGGAATCACCACAAAACAATTCCGCTTGTTTTCCGGTAGGTTCCAAGGCAAAAAGAAAGTCTTGATTGCTCAAGCTGTCACGCTTGGGATCAATGCTTACAGCTCTTATCAGCCTAGGTTTTATAACCGTCAAGTCTTTTTCTACCTCAAAAACAACTTCTTCCTGGTTCTCAGGCTGTGCAGATACCTTTGTACCTGCCGGAACTAAAGCATCCTTTTCCCAATCATCCTGCATTTTAAAGACCACAGGAGCTTTTGCCACTCTTGGAGGCGTAGGGCTAATACCTATCATGTTTAAGAATTCTATAAGGTTTCTATCAAGAGACTGGTTTAAGCTATCTATAACCTTTTCCATCATGTTCGAAAAAATATGGACAAGTGCATTCACTTGGTTGTCCAATTCAACTTCTTCAATGTTGTTCCATTCAGGGCAATACTTAAAAATTAAGTTTCTTAGTTCATTAACAAGATACTGTTGATCCCGATTATCAATTTTAGGCAAAATGTTTGGCATTATTTTCCCACACTTTCAAGATAAAATGGATAAACCAAATTGTCCTTGCTATTGCTGGAATTAATAAGATAATCAATTGAAATCTCCAAAATTGACTGATTAGCCCTAGGAGTTACACTTATATTCTCAACTTCTATTCGCGGCTCCCAATTCAGCAATGCTTCTTCAATATAGTTTTTTATTAAAGTCGATGTACTCATATTATTCGGAGCAAATACTAATTCATTAAGTCTGCAGCCGAAGCTAGGACGCATAACACGTTCTCCTTTTGCTGTTCCCAGGATTAGCATTATGGATTCCTTGATTGACTGTTCTCCGTTGGCAGTACACAGCCTTTCTTTTTTTATGGAAATAGGAAATTTCAGACCCTGTCCCAAAAAATCAATTACTTGCATGTTAACCTCCTATCATAACAGTGCCCACTGCAATAACCTTGCCAATGGGCATATCGGCTGGATCATTGCACGTATTTGCCATATCACCGTTTCTGGCGGCCATTTTTCCATTTATTTTCACAGTAGCACTTCCTATAATGATTTTTCCCTTATTCTGGGGTGCTTTCTGAAATGGCCCCCCCTGAGGTATATGGGCCGGAGTATTTGTCGCAATGGAGTCCACTGTTGCAGCGGGCTTCCCCATAATTTTTACATTACTGCTGAGACCGTCATTTATTATACCTGTAAAGGGGTGAGGCAGAGGTGTAGGAACCAGTGAAGTTCCAGCCGGAATCATTACAATATGTGTGTCTGTGGCAATAATACGATCTCCTTGTTTTGCGGCAGGTTGCCCCATAAAAACCACTCCCTTCCGTAGTTGCTAATTGATATTAACCGTAGCACCCTTGATAATCATACTGGACGAGGCTTTAAGGTTCATTCCAGCAGATGCTTCTATTTTTGCATCAGCCGAGGCCTTTATCTCTATATTTTTAGCATCAAGGACTAGCTTCCCATTGGGAGCACATATTTCTATATCTTTGCCTGAATTTATGGATATCTTATTGTCCTTGGTATTAATGATTATTTTGTTTTTACCAGATTTGTCTGTTATCTGTATATTTTCCGACCCATTTTTGTCATCTAATTGGATCAAGTGTCCCTTAGAGGATTTAACTACTATTTTTTCTTCATCTTTTTTATCAAAGAACTGTACTATATGACCACTGCGAGATTTGATGATCCTTGTATCGTTTTTCCCATCGCTGTTTGTTTCAGGCGGTGCATCTTTTCCGTTCCATAAGGAGCCTATTATATATGGTTTGTTAACATCTCCATTTTCAAACGCCACCAGCACCTCGTCACCCACCTCTGGAAGAAAAAATGCCCCTCTTTCCTTACCTGCCATAAAAGATGCTATTCGAGCCCAGTTGGATTCCGTCATACCGATTAGAGGAATTTTTACTTTTACACGCCCAACCCCTGGTTTATCTCCGTCGTTTGCGGAATCGTTCTTGGTGACGATGCCAACCATCACACCAGTAATCTTTGCTTCGATTTTAAAGCTGTTAACAAAATTTGCAATCCCAAATCCATCACTCATATTCCTGTCCTCTTAACCTTAAATATAGTTGTGTAGCCTTTACTGTTAATGGTATGAGTCGTTGCAACGATATAGTATATCCCGCTGAATCTCTCATCCATCCCAAGCAGCTTTACAGTTTTTCCTGCTCTTAGAAGTGGATTTCCATAACATTTTCCCTCACCGGTGATAAACTCTCGAAGAAGGTTGTTATAGGCAGCGGCAGCAATGCTTTTCGCCTCACTTAAGTCCACCATATTTTCTGCCGCTAAGGCTATGGTTGATTCCCCCACAGATTTTGCAGCAAGTTCATAGCCTGACTCCTTACCGCCCATCTTTGTGACTTCGTCACCCTTTTTGGCTTCGGCTGTGACTTCCTTTTTATCTTTAACATCCCATCCACGCACCTCAACCTTACTGCCACGGGTCAGCAGCCTTAGTTCAAGGTTTAACTGCTCAAAATCCTTTCTGTAGGTCAAATCAGGAATTTCTGGAGACTTCTGCGCTCTGGATTTGATAAAATTTATTTTTTTATCATCTGCATAAATTTCGTAGTCCAGCAGAGCTGCCCTTGAAAGCAGAAATTCATAATTACTTTGGTTGTTTTGAAACACATATGGATAAACGGTTTTCGTTTCGTCAACTACAGCAGATAGTCCACACTCTTTAACAATTTCAGAAGCGATTTCACTATCCTTTTTCTTTAAAAAAACCTTGTTTTGTGTACCCATTCGGAGTCTGTGAAGGAAATCGTATCCCCTAATCTCTAGCAGTGAGTGTTCACATAGGTTCAAATCTAATGAGGTAATCTCACCGCTGACCATTGGCTCAACCTTGTCCAAACCGAGAGAAACAGTAATTTTATCTCCTGGTTTAAAGGTCTTAAGATCAATCCCACGCCATTTTCCATTATTACGATCCACCATGTTTAATTGTATGGAAAACATAGCTGGCAGATTGATCTCATCTTCAATGGTTACTTCTTCTACTGCCGACATCCACTCTTGAGAAAAATCCGTACCATTTAGCTTTATTTTATAATTTGCAACGTTAGATCCCACTTAAATTCCACCTCAATCTGGGATGACCAATATCCTTCCCACATCATTTTTTCTAGGAAAACCTAAAGGATTGACAATTTGGTTTGCGTCAGCGATGCTCCGCCACTTAAGCGGATCTTTGAGAGCCTTATTGGCAATTAAATCAAGGCGATCTCCGCTTTTAACTACCCATAATTTTCTGCATGCCTCCAATCCTTTATCTTTGTCCTCTTGTTTAAAAAGTTTCTCTTCTATAAAAGTCACATCAAGCAGCGATCTGACAGGAGTACCACTTTCCATGAACATTGTAAATTTCTGTTCAATTTTCGCAAGAACTCCTCTATAAGTAAATCCACCCCATACAAACAAGCATACTGGAGGTTTTTTTGTGCTCTTTCCACTGACTTTTGGATCTAAAAGTGAAGTAATTTTTTTTGTTTCGTTTCTCACATCTGAGCGCTTTTCATAGGTGTCATAAAACAGCGAAACCTTAAACTCCGGTGTTTCTGTTACTCGAAACTGTTTTTTATCATTTTCTCCGGTATATTTTGCTTCAAAAGAAACAGTATACTCATTTGGATTAAACATTACCGAGATTTCCTGTGCACCCTCTAAATCCAAAGGTATGATTTTTGCTTTTTCCGCCATTACCTTATCCCCCTCCTGTCTTTCCTAATTTCCATCCTTTTCTCAATAACTTTAAAAACTCGGTCTGCAAGCAGATTTATTTCATCAACTCCAATGTCTTTGAAGTTTCTATCTTCCTTTGATATAGTAGAAGTTCTGGTATAACCTTCTCGTTCTATAGGCTTCATTTCTTGAAATTGCTGCTGCTTTTCATCCATGATTTTGCTTTTGGGGGGCTTTAGCAAAATCAAACTAGCTTCATCATGTATCTCTGTATTTCCCTTTGTTTTAACTTCCGGTGTACGCCGTAATACTCTGACTATATCTGTACTTGGTTCTTTTACAGCTTCTTTACTATATACCTCAGATATTAATTTGGAATAACTAGGGTTTAATGTATTTTTTATATGAAAACCATTCGTAAAACCGCTAGCATCTTTCAATTGACTTAAAGAGTTTAACGTAAGTTTCACTGGATTAAATTGTAAATTGTTTTGTCTCAAAGCTTTCACTGTCATATTTCTTTTCAATAACGTCTGCCAGCTACTATATCCTGCTTTACTGATTTCTTGATATGCAGGAACTAGATTGTGCCATTCCACATCCTCAGCAAATTTTCCCTTAAAATACATTTGGTGAATATTTCTATGCTGATTCTGTATACTTGAAACTTCCAGTTGTTCTTTAGCCGCTGTGAGATTTGTATAATGTTCAAGCCTGCTGTTAATTATCCTAGACTCACTATATCCTGCTTTACTACCTTCTTGATATACAGGAACTAGATTGTGCTGTTCTATATTCGCAGCAGATTTTCCCTTAAAGTATATTTGTTGAATATTCTTATTCTTATTCTGATTCTGTATACTTGAAACATTCAATTGTTCTTTAGCAGCTGTGAGATTTGTATAATGTTCAAGCCTTCTGTTAATTATTCCAGGCTTATTTGTTATCTTGTGGAGAGGTTTCATATACCGTGATATTACTGGCTCTGTATTTATCAATCCATTGTATTTATAGGAATCATTTTCCTTTTCTGATGCTTTATAAGAAGACTCTCTGTTTTTTTCTATATGCTCTTTTATGCTATGTAGAATGTTACTATCTCCCGATCCTAAAGCAAGTTTTAACATATTGGATTGTAAACTACTCTGCATTAAAACTCTAAATGGTATATTTTCCTCCGACAATGTTTGGTTACTGCTATCCACTTCTTTAATATTTACTGTTGGTTTAATGACCTTACGCAAATAAGAGTTTCCAAAGGTATTTTGTGGGTTTAATCTACCTTTCAGAATTCCTTTTTCAATATATAGGTTACTATAATGGTGCATAACAGCTTCTGTATTATGTCTTTTGTCAAGAGAAAAGTCTTTAATACTTGGATAATTAATTTGTGGGCTTAAAACTTCCAGTTGTTCTTTTATAATTAGTGGGGTTATATAATGTTTTATTCTATCGACAGCTTTACTAACCTTATACTCTGCTGTTTTTGCAAATATCTGCCTCTGCCGCTCTTCAATATAATGTGATTTATATGGAGTTATTTTAAAATTTCCTACTGAGACCTTCAGCAGAGGAATGTTAGTAGAAGCTTTGAAATTAGGTACAGATATACCCGATACTGCTTTGTTCGTCTTAACCGATATATTATGTAACAAGTTTACATTTGTTAATGAATGGTGAATACTTGTCTCCACTATATTTAACCATTTGTTACTTATATCGATGGGCTTCTTAAATTGCTCATTTGCAGAAGAGTTTTTACTCTCTTTCCTGTTCATCTCACTACTATCTTCACGTTTCAGTCTCAAGTATATGTTTTTATCCAATTGCACATTGGGTAAAAAATTGTAGGACTCAGTTATTTGTCTCTTAATTTCTGTGTACTGCTGTACTATTGTATTTGTTGTGAGATTGAAAACAGGTTTATAGATTTCTATATTGTTTGTATAGTTTTTGACTATTCCGTTGTTATATGAGGAAGCCTCATTTAACAGCATCAGCATACGTCGGTATATCAATGTCTGAAATTTATCTATCCATCTGGAAATGCCATACTTGCCCTGTACATTTTGTGCAAAATGCAAGTAGTTACTACCTGTCGAGACTTTTCCTATCTTTAACAGAAGGTTGATTTTAATTTTACCGTAAATATTTTTCTCCATATTGCTAAACCTTGATAAACCCTTCATAGTATTATTAAAAAATCAGCCATAAATATCATCTATGCATATATATTCCATTATGGGTTAACACGAGAGTTTCTGCTGCTACTGCGCTGCTCGTTGCATTGAACACGGGACCTTCCCATTTTATAGGGTATGCCTCCAAAAAATCCCACCAGATTTTAGGTATTCCATTCTGATCTAATAAATATATGGAACCATTGCACCTCTTAATATGACCGTTAATTACCTTCTCATACCACTTCCACATATGATTACTATCCGTCAGTCCTCGTTTTAAAGTAATATCACTATATTTCGTCTGCACAACAAAAGCATACTCTCTATGATTTTCTCCGCCGAAGGTTTTCTTATCAACCTGAGTTTCAATACTCAAGCCTGAAACATCACTAAATCCAGCAACAATAACACCATCAATCTCTACTACAAAACTATATGCGAGATATGGATCTTGCCTGTCTCCAAGAGATTTGTATCTTCTTTGTTCAATATTAAGTATATTCCAACTCATAGCATCCTCCTACGCCTCAAAAAAGCCTTCCTTGTTTTCGTCTCCGTTAAGTTCTTGATTAATTTTACTGACTTCTTTGCACCAGCGTTCTCTTTCCCAGTGCTCCAAGCTTAACACTGACTTGTAATCCCAGTGCAGATAATAAGTCAGAAAGGCTACCTCCTCATAGAGGCGGTCAAGTGGGTAGCCGACTATTCCCCCAAAGTCTCAGTCTCAACATCAAAGGCATGTTCACATTTGGGGCATTTAGTTTTTATTACGTTTGCACCATTTTGGTTGATTCTGTTATACATTTCCTGTAGATATGCAAAATCAGAGGTATACAAATCTTCTATAACTCTTGGTGTCACCATTTTTAAACCGCCCAGGCTCGTTACCACCCTTGAAAGTAGAATAACAGTCAGGTATACTGGGTTTTGCTGAACTCTTGAATCTCTAAGAGGCATGATTTCATCTGCTGCAGTAGCCAATCTCATAACACCTTGTTTATGAATGGTACCGGTCTCGTCTACATACCCCTTTGGAAGGGTAAAATTAAATTCCGTTTGTAAAATATCCATGATTTACCTCACCTTTCATCCTAAGTATTTCATTATTCTATAAATATTGCCGCAAAGTGTAGCAAATTTGAATTGATACAATATACTCTTATAAAAATATTGATGTATATTATCAGTACAAACTGCTACTTTGCGGTTAGAATTAGTTTTTAAAACAGTACAGGTTATTTAACCCTTTTAACGCCTTCGTGTACCAATTCAATAGATTCAATACTTACTTCATTTCCTTTTGCACTTAAGGCACTTACATCGTACTTTACAGGCCATGCTTCTACTATATCCCATTGTGCTTTGTCATTTCCTTCCTCGTCAATTAGTATGATTGACAAGTTCTTTCTGTTTTTTAGTGCGCCTTTTTGTACAACTGCTTTACGCCAGTTGTACAGATCCATTGAATCGGTAAGCCCTCTTTTCAGAGTTATATTACCAAACTTTGTTAGCCCTGAAAGTTTTCTTGAATGAGGTGTGTCAGTACCCTCACGGTAGTCAACCGCCTCTGTAGATATATCTGGTATTGTAGCATCTGCAAATGCAGCAGCTTGAATACCATCGATTACGACTTTAAATCTAAAATTCCTGTATGGATCATTTCTTTTACCAATAGGCATAATGTGATTCTCCTCTCATTAAATTATTTGGACAGTGTCTTCTGACTAACTCTGATTACTACGAATTCCGCAGGTTTTACAGGAGCCACTCCAACTTCAATTATTAATTGACCTGCATCTCTAACTGCTGGAGGATTGTTTTCCTCGTCCACCTTGACAAAGAAAGCTTCTTCTTCGGTAGAACCGTATAAAGCTCCATCTCTCCATACTCTTGTTAAGAATGCAGTCAGATTTCTTTTTACTTTTCCCCACAAGCTTGGGTCATTAGGTTCAAATACAACCCACTGGCTTCCCTTGTCCATGGACTCTTCGATATACATCATTAAACGTCTTACGTTGATATAGTTCCATTCGGAATCAGATGAAAGAGTTCTAGCTCCCCATACACATATTCCCTCAGGCAGTGAACGGATTACGTTAATTCCTATAGGATTTAAAATTTCCTGTTCACCTTTTGTTACTATTTTTTCTATTCCCACTACTGTATCCAAGTAGCCGTCGGCTGTTCCTGCCGGAGCTTTATGTACGCCTCTTGATGCATCCACATAAGCATATGTTCCAGCAATAGCACCAGATGGGGGTACAAGCTTTTTCTTGCCGGTCATCGGGTCATTAATAAATACCCATGGATAATACAGTGCACCATAAGATGAATTGAAGGAATTACCCATATATTGTCCTGCACCCTCTTTAAAGTCCTTTACTTCCATTGGATCCAGACCATGTGGTGGGTCAACAATAAAGAAACAATCCTTTCTCTGCTTGCAGTAATTGAGCATCTGAAGAACAGTATCACGGCTTCCTGGCATATCTGCGATATCAGGTACTGCAATAATGTTAATATCATCTATAACGTCAAATGCGTACATTCCGGTTCTTGCGGCAGCATCTCCCAAAAAGTCTATGGAAGTCATTCCATCTACCCCGCCTGCCAAAGCTACAGGTGACTCAGTGAACTCAGGAACCTTCTCCATATTTTCCAATATATTTAGGTCTACAAGAGATTCCACTTTAATAAAAGCTGAAACATCATTTATTTTTTCTTCAAAATTTGTTAGAAGTAAGTTGTCAAAGGTTTCTACAACTTTACCATTTATGTCTTCTCCAACATATTCATCATCAAATGAAGTGGATTTTAAATATTGTACAACTAATCTGAATCCTCCTAATTGGCCATTTGACGATTCATCAAGCTGGACAAATATCCTGTTTCCCCAAGCACCTTCTGATCTGGCATAAACCTTGAACAAAGCGGCACCGAGGGTATCTTTTATGGTGGCAGTAGACGTTTTGATATCGTCTGAAGCTGCTCTTACTACAAAACAGGATGTACCCCCTTCTGCAAAGAAATTGTACACCGCATAAGCCAGATATGCATTCGGTATGAAGCTTCCGAACTCATTTACGAACTGGCTCCAGTTGGTTACCAGAACTGCCTTGCCGATGACGCCTTTCTCTGCAATTCCTACGAAAGCACCTACAGATGTACCTACACCTGCAATGGGTTTAACCCCGCTTGACACTTCCTCTACATAAACTCCAGGTGATAAATAATTTGGCATTTCAAGCCCTCCTTAAAATAACTGTTTTTTTATAGTCCCAATAATATTAGGACTTATATGTGTCGCAATGAAAATTGCGAAATCACCTTACAAAATGTTCATTTTCTAGTATTTGATATTGATTCAGAAATTTGCTTATTTAATTATGTGGATTCCCAAATCTCTAGTCTCAACTCTTGGTATAGTAAATATCTTTTCAGCTGGCAGCCTTACAGGTGATACCAAATAGGATAGGCTTACCTTAGCCGGCTTTCCTGGGAATACCTCCCAAAGCTGTTTTATATCCTGGATCGTCAAATTATTGTAGGAAACTCTGATTTCCTCATTGCCGCAAGCTGCTAGATTTCCTTTTAAATCGCTGCCGCTTAACACGGAATGCTCATGAAATAGCTGAAATATTCTTCCTAAAAGCAGCAGCTCTGATTCCCTGTCCTTTCCATAAGGAGTCATAAGATAATAAAGGTCAAGGTATGCAGGCGGATAATAAAACTCATTTGAGCTGCCAATAGCTTCCCTTTCGCTATTTCTCATACTTGGACTGTGATTCAGATAATATAAGCACATTGAAAGCTTAATTGTAGCTGTATCTATTTCACTTGGAGAACCAAAGCTTATAAAACTATCATCATAGAGATCCGCAATATTTGTTTTTAGCAATGTTTTTAAGCTCATACTCACATCTCTTATTACACTGCTCGTATCTACTGCCATGGTTAAATCACCTCAATCAATTGGTAATAGGGATTAAAGTCTGATTTCAAGAATGCTTTTCCCAATTTTTTATATTCTCGTTTTGCTGCCAGCATAATATGTTTCATTCCGATGCTGCTAGCTTCATGAGCTGCATAAAATGCAGCACTCAAGGCTATATTTTTAATATTTCCGCCTGCCAGAATGAATTTATCTGCCATGAATTCATAATCTATATTGTTATCAAGAGGTGCCCCCTTTGGAAACATCCCTTGCCAAATCAATTTACGCTGCTCCTTTTCCGGGAAAGGAAATGCCACACTAAAATGAAGTCTTCTTAAAAATGCCTCGTCAATATTCTGGTTTAAGTTAGTAGCCAAAATAACGATGCCTTTATATTCCTCCATCTTTTGGAGCAGATAGCTTGTCTCTAAATTTGCATACCGATCATGGGCGTCTTTTACCTCAGAACGTTTACCAAACAAAGCATCGGCTTCATCAAAGAACAGTATTGCATTTGAAGTTTCCGCTTCCGCAAATATCTTTGCCAGATTTTTTTCCGTCTCTCCTATGTATTTGCTGACAATCTGTGATACATCTATCTTGTATATTTCAAGCCCCAGTTCGTTGGCGATAACCTCCGCAGCCATGGTCTTCCCACAGCCAGGGGGCCCGGAGAAAAGAGCATTAAGTCCTTTTCCTAATGATAACCGCCTATCGAAGCCCCAATCTCCGTATACAATTGATCGATACTTAACTTGGTGGCATATCTCCCTGAGCTGGGATGTCTGATCTGGGGGAAGAACTAGAACATCCCAGCTATATATGGTATTTATCCTTGTTGCTAAAGTATTTAGTTTTCTATTAGATTGGGAGTAGCAGGCATCATATAGCTCTTGCTCCCCAATCAGACCGTTTTCAGCTCCGTTCCAAACTGCAAGGCTTTCACTATGATTTAAAGCTGCTTGTATTTGACCCGGTGTAAAACGAAAGCTGTTTGTAAAATCATCTAAGCTTATATTCTTATCAAGCTTATACTTCTGGCTGAATTTTTCCCACTGAATCTTTCGTTCTCTATCGTCCGGCAAGGGACATTCTATTTGTACATAGTTGAACTCTGCATTAAGTAAGTTTGGGCTCCAAGATGCTTGTCCAAGTATAAAGCTTATTGGAACAGAAGTTGTAAGCATCTGTATAAGTAAATGAACCTTATTTAGGTATCTCTCATCTTCTGCCAGAAGCAAATTGAAATTCTCAAAACAAAGAGCCGTGTTTTTGAGCATTGCATGACGTCCTAAAAGCTTTAATATTTCAGTGAAGGGCAAATCAGAGGCAAGTATTTTTTCTATATCAACGTTAATTAACGAATATCCTAGCTTATTACAAACTGCTGCAGCGTGAGTCTTTTTACCGCATCCAGCTGGACCGTATAAGTAAAAAATTTGTTTTGAGCTTGTATTTTTGTTTGAACTAAAATATTTGATAAACCTTATAATATTTTCCTCAACGCTTGTAAGCTTAATATCCTTGCCTTGCCCTTCTATGGTTAATAGCTCTGCTATTTGTACCAGACGTTCATCCAGTACTTCAAAATCTAATAAATAATTTACTACCCAATCCTCTAGCTTTAGAGGGCGATCAATAAGTGGTACTCTTGTATCCATAAAGTCGCTTCTGCTTTCCATCAAGTGCTGCATCAATGGTGCTTGTGGTGAAAATGCATTACGCAGCGAAATTCTTTCCTCCTCTGATTCCCCTAAAAGCTTTAATACTATATCAATGCTAGGATTTTGTGCCGTCAAATTATCTTGAAGCTGAGCATACATTTTCCCAAAGCCTCTATCTACCTCTGATGCAAGGCAGATAATTATGCATTTTTCCTCAAAGGAACTTAGGTTTAGCGTTTTTGTCATATGAGGAAGAGTAAGCCGCACTCCTTTTTGTCTGCTTGCTTCAAGCCTTTTTTCTATCTGCTCTTCTAATTGTGCCAGTTCATCAGCCAGGAGGTCTTCATCGCAAACTTCTGAACCGGCACTGCCAATAAGCTCGGATATATCATTATTGAACATGCCTAATACTCTATATAAATCTTCTGCTTCAGGTTGTTTTTTCTTTGTCATATTAAGCTTGAGAAACAGTTCCAGATGTCTTAATTCGTCAAATATATGTTCTCTGCTGGATGTATAAGGCTTTACCTTACTTTTGTCTTTCTTATTGTCCTTTGGTTCAAATAAGTTAATAATTTCATTCATATTTAACATTCATCCTTATGTTTGAATTAATTTGCCCTTTCAATATATAAAGTAAATTCAGCAATGCAGTTTACAACCATTTTTTTATAAATTTGTTATTTTTTATTTATGGCTGTGTAGTGCTTTCTTCAGTGCGTTTTAGTAGGTTGATTATGTTTTTTAGTTTGAAGTCTGCCATCCAGAGGGCTTGGTATAGATTGCTATAGTCTGTGTCTCTCAAAAGCTTTTCCTCTGGGCATGAATCTAGGGTTTTGGCGTTTGCTGTTCTGATTTTTTCAAGCTGTTCTGCAGTGGATTTTATTTCTTCCATGGGTACCTCCTTGTGGGATTTTTTATGGATAAAAGTTGTTTCTATATATTTAGGAGGTAGGGAGGGGTGGTTTACAACTGGAATTTGGGGTAGATTTTGGGGGAAGTATGAAAAAGGCAGTTATCCTTTTGAGATAACTGCCTTTTTATGTGTGAATTATAGAGGAATCCTGATATGTTATTTATTTCTTATTAAAATATGATTTAGGATTAGATGCCATACTGCAGCATCCCAATTACTTCCTTTGTTTCTACCAATAAGTTTAATTAAAATTCAATAGCTTAAGAAATTCGCTAAAATCATCTGCAATCCAATATGTATTTTCATTATCTATAGATTCTTCAAGTTGATTAAAAGCATCCCAATAGTATATTCCCTTATCCTCACCTTCAATAATCATTACTATTTTGCCATGACCTAATTCATCTCCAATAACAATAGCATTTTCATATAAATCTTCACTTAATTCCTTCATCCATACAAGTATATCTGACGCATCATTTCCGGTATTAATCCCAAACAAAACATCTAGAGTAATTTTACCTGATGTATCATTAATAATAATCTCATTTTCTTCATCTTTTGCAATAATTCCTCCATTATACTTTAATAAGAATTCAATATACTCTTTTGGT
>CALGKJ010000194.1 GCA_937930535.1 uncultured Clostridia bacterium | reverse complement strand
TTCCTTAATGCTTGTTTTACTCTCTCTGTATCAAAATCTCCTTCCAGTTCAAATACACCTGGCATATTATAGCTTATACTATTTGTGTCAAATTGTTGGAGTGTAAATATTCTTTTTTGAGCCGATGACATTTCATAGTATTCCTTTTCTTCTGCAGGTTCTATTGATGAATATATGCTTTCTTTTCTGCTGCTTATACACTGCGATATATCCTTTATTGTCGGTGAGCTAAATATCTCTTTTAGTGTCACTTCTACATTAAATAGTTTATGTATCTTTGCAGCCATGCTTGTTGCTTTTAGTGAATGTCCTCCCAGCTCAAAGAAGTTATCGTTTATGTTTATTCTTTCAATGTTCAGTACTTCTTTCCAGATTTGTATAAGTTTTTCTTCCGTCATATTAGTTGGCGGAATATATTCTGCATCCTCTGCTACTCCCCCCTCAGTTTTAGATAAAGCCTTTATATCTATCTTTCCATTTGTTGTTAGAGGCATTTTATCTACCTGTACAAAATATGCTGGTATCATATAATGAGGCAAGTCTTTAGATAGATGCTCCCTTAGCTCCGACACTGTCAGTTGTTGTTCAAGCAGTTGCTGCTTATCAGCAGTAATATATGCACATAAATATTTCTCTCCATTTTGATACTGCTTTGCCAGTACAAGTGCTTCTTTTACAGCTTTATGTTCCAACAGCTTATTCTCTATTTCTCCTAATTCTATTCTGAAGCCACGTATTTTCACCTGATGATCAATTCTTCCTAAAAACTCGATGTTTCCATCAGGCAGCCATCTTGCTAAGTCTCCTGTACGATACATCCTTTCCCCTGCTGTAAACGGATTCTCCGCAAACTTTTCTGCCGTTAAAGCTGGTCTATTTAGATATCCTCTTGCTAACCCAAATCCTGCTATGCAAAGTTCGCCTGCTACTCCTATCGGGCAAAGCTTATTGTTTTTATCCAATATATATATTTTTGTATTAGGTATTGGTGCACCTATTGGTATTGGTGAGCCTGCCGGAATATTTACGAGCTTTTCACCTACGGTAAAGCTTGTTGCTACTACTGAACTTTCCGTTGGCCCGTATTCATTTATTACTTGTATTTTCTCATTTATGCTTCTGCTTCTTCTAATAACATTATCTGTCAGCTTTTCCCCTGCTAATGTTACTACCCTTAATGACAGTAAATCCTGTTTATTTGCATATTCCAGTATAGCAAGGTATATAGCAGGTATTGCTATAAAGTGAGTTATGCCATGTCTGCTTATATGATTCCTTAACCTCAATGGTTCTTTTGTTTCTTCTTCTGTTGCCAGTATTACTGCAGAACCTGATATTACAGGAGTAAAAAAGCTTGTTACAAACCCATCAAATACAAAGGAGAATAACTGTAAAACTTTATCACTGCTGCTAAAGCTGTATTTTGATTTTCTCCACTGAAGCGCATTGCAAACACCCTTATGCTCTACCATTACTCCTTTAGGATTCCCTGTAGTTCCTGATGTATATATTATATATGCCAAGCTGTTTGGGCATGTAATTGACTCTAAATCGGCGATATCACCTTGGTATATCGAGGCATCATCAAGCAAAACCACTTTTCCTGAATACGGAATATACATTTGCAAGTATGATTGTGTAAGAAGTATTTCCGCATTGCTATCTTTTAGCATATATTCTATTCTATCCCTAGGGTATTGCGGATCTATCGGCAGATATGCGCATCCAGCTTTAAGAATAGCCAGTATACCAACTACCATTTCTAAAGAGCGTTCAACCATAATGCCTGCGACAGCATAAGCCTGTACTCCTTTATTACGCAGTACTCTGGCAAGCTGATTTGCTCTCCCATTAAGCTCCTGATAGGTCAGAGATTCATCTTCGTAGATTATGGCTATAGCTTCTGGTGTTTTTTCGACTTGCTCCTCAAATAGCTGCTGTATTGTCTTGTTTTTTGGATAGCAACATTCTGTTTTGTTAAATTCTGTTAATAATTTGTATTTCTCTGTCTCTGTAAGCATTTCTATATCACAAAGTCTTGCCTCTGGATTTTCAGCAGCGATCTTCAAAATATTAATATAGTGCTGTATAAACCTCTGTATAGTTGTCTTCTTAAACAGCCTTGTGCAGTATTCCAGATTGAAGACTATTGTGCCGCCCTTTTCGTAGGCCGCAAGTGTAATATCAAATTTTGATATGCTGTGTTTTATTTGGCAGGTCTTAAACCCTAGCCCTTGTGCCTCTAAGGTCATTGCCTCTATATTCTGCATTACAAACATTATATCAAACAAGGGGTTCCGGCTCATATCTCTTGGTATGTTAAGATTCTCCACCAGCTCTTCAAACTGGTAATCCTGTGCCGCAAAGGCTCTCAGAGAGTTTTCCCTTACCTCATTTAAGAAGCTTTTAAAGCTCTTTGTGCCTTCCGGTCTGTTTCTCATAGCAAGGGTATTTATAAACATGCCAACTATGTTTTCCAAATCTCCATGGGGTCTTCCTGCTATCGG
>CALGKJ010000193.1 GCA_937930535.1 uncultured Clostridia bacterium | reverse complement strand
ACAGGCATATATATACTAAACAAGAACAATAAGCTGGTGCCCATAGGAGTAGCAGGAGAACTTTGCATAACAGGAGCAGGACTAGCAAAAGGATACCTGAACAGAATGGAACTGACAGCAGAAAAGTTTGTGTACAATCCTCATATAACAGAGGAAAGAATGTACAAAACAGGAGACCTGGCAAGATGGCTGCCTGATGGAAACCTGGAATTTATGGGAAGACTGGACTATCAGGTAAAAATACGCGGCTACAGAGTAGAGCTAGGAGAAATAGAAAACAAGCTGTTAAGTCATGAAAGTATAAAGGAAGCAGTAGTTCTCGCAAAAGAAGAGAAAGATACGAATAAATATCTTTGTGCATATATAGTATCGGAAGGCGAGTTAACTGTATTAGACCTTAGAGACTATTTGAAAAAGAATTTGCCTGATTATATGATACCCACTAACTTTGTAAAACTTGAAAAATTGCCACTTACATCTAATGGAAAGATTGATAGAAAAGCACTTAACAGCATTAAGTCCCAAGGTATACAGTGGGAGTATGCTACTGCAATAGAAAAATATGAGGCATTGCAAGATAAAACGGAAGAAAGACTTGCAGAAATTTGGGAGGAAATACTATTTGTTGACAAAAACAGAATAGGCAGAAGCAGTAGTTTCTTTGATTTAGGAGGACACTCCCTTAAAGTCATTATACTTTTAAATAGGATAACCAGAGAGTTTGGTATTAATGTCCCACTTAGTCAATTGCTTCAATCATTTACTATAAAAAGCATTAGTGAATATATAAATACAAACCAAAATAAAATACATGAATCCATGAGTGATAATATTATCCTGCTAAAGCAAAGCTTTAATAGACGAAATATGTTTTTTATACATCCCGGTTATGGGGGAATTGAAGAGTATACAAATCTATGCAATCATTTGGATAGTGAAATAAACATTTGGGGTATTAAGGCAAAACCACTTGAAGGACTAGGACCGCAAAATATAAGTATAGAAGAGATAGCCGCTGAATATATACGAGGTATACAAGCCATCCAGAAAGAAGGACCATATCTTATAGGCGGGTGGAGTTTGGGAGGTATTATTGCCTTTGAAATGGCAAAGCAATTGGAGAGTCTTGGAGAAAGGATTGAACGACTTGTTATTATTGATGCTTACTTAGAAGATATAAACATAGCTGAAAACTACAAACTCTTTAATTCCGATACCGAAAAATTCTTTGTATTTAATGAGCTTAAGTTAAGTAGTTTTTGCAATGAGCATTTAGTAGAAAAAGCAGAAGAACAGATTGGTGTAAATGAAATTTGGAATTTTATTATTGAAAACATAGATGAAACTAAAGGAAAGAAGGCTATTCTGCATTACATTGAGGAAATAGGATATGACAATATAGAGAATATGGCATTATCTTACAATAAAGCATCTCTAAGGGAGATAGTGCAATATATTAATATTACAAGAACCTATGCTAATGCAAAAACTGCATATACTCCTAAGTCAAGAATAAAAGCTAAGACGATAGTTATTAATGCCACGAAGTCGCATGAGGCACGTTTGAAATATTGGGATTCATTTACTATTGAATCAACAATAAGAGAAACTATAGAAGGAGATCATTTTTCTATATTTAAATCACCCAAAATCAACGAGATGGCAAAGGTATTGAAGGCTATGTTTAAAGAAATTCATAATTAACTCTTAATATTTATAGAAAGCATTATTTGGCAGATTTGACTTAGTTATGTCCGAATAAATCATATTAGTCTGAAAAAACATTCACTACTACAATTCTTGAGGGATGTGTAATTATATGTTATAATGTAAAGAATAAATTAACTATAATAAGGGATTATATAAAGATTTTATTTATTCTATAAAAGGAGTATGAATATGGAGGAAATAAAAATTAAAGCCAGAAATTTTTTATCAAGATTTTTTAGAATGCACGAGTTGCAGGATGATGAGGATATATTCTCATTAGGGGTTGTCAATTCACTATTCGCTACTCAACTAGTTATGTTTATTGAAAATGAATTTGACGTAAGAGTTGAAAATGATGACTTAGATATTGATAATTTTCGTACTATAAATTCCATCGCCAGCTTAGTCGAGGGAAAATTGGGGTCAGTTGATAATATGTAGGACAATAATATTAAAGGCACTGAATATCATTGGATAATCAGTGCCTTTATAAGTTTTTAATATCTTAATAGCTTAATAACCAAGCAGGATGAAATTTTTTACAATACCTTTACTTCCATAAGAATACCATTTATTTGCTTAAGCATAATATTACTATTAAGGGAAATTTGATCTATTGTAACATTTTGCCCATTTACAATAAATACTGTAGCTTCATTAACCAGATAGTTTATATATTCATTTCCTACTTTTACAGTTAGTATTTTTCCATTAATATTGGATATAGCCAGCAAGGTTCCTGTAGTTTCAGTTATAGTATCATTGGCTGCAACAGCAGTAATAATGTTATTTGATTTTGTGATTACTATGCTCATATTAACCTTAATGACAGCTAACTGGCTATCAGCATTATTAACCTTTACCACTGCCTCGTTTGGTATGGTATATTCACTTGTGATATTATTTGTCGTAGTAACCTTAACTTTTTTATTAGCTGCATCTACAAATGAAACAGTTCCGCTTATTGTCTCCACAACATCCAGTATAGATAAGGTTGTTGCTGCAATACTAGCATTATTTACATCAACATACTTAATATTTTGTATTCCTTCAAAATAGTCTAGTTTTACTATATGATATGGGTGGCTCACAGCTTGGGTTGTTACAGCATCAGCCGCCGGATTTGTAAGCTCTACTATTGCCTTTATATCATATTTATTACTGCCTAAGGATACCTTAAATGCATCTTTAATGTTAACTCCATAGCCGCCTGTGCTTTGCTGACCTCTTGCTGCAACTAGATATATGTGGTTTCCGTATTTGAAAGCCTTATAGTTGCTTGTCAGTTTAAGAGTATCCATTTGCGTCTTAAGTATATCTGGGAGATTTGCATATTCCACAGTAACAGCTGTCAGCTTTACATCTGGAGCAGCCTGGCTAACAACCTCTATAAAAATTATCTGTTCAGATTTGCTGAATATAAGTTTTATATTGTCACCTGCTTTTAGTGCATCAACAGTAAGATATGCATTGTTAACATAAACTGGTGCAAGTGGATTTAATGAATACTCACTGGTTGTTCCATTAGCAAGCTTAACGGAAATTTTGTTTTTGGCATTGTTTAGTGATACAAATGTACTTACGGCTGTGTTATTATCAACCACATCGGGAACTTCAACTTCCTTTGCTTTCTTAACAGCAGCTTCCATTTCGCCATTTGTAACTGGCTTTAACGGCTGAAACGAACCCTTGTTAGCTGTTATTAGACCAAGCTTATTTGCAAGGTATACATAGCCTTTTGAAGCAGCAGGGACTTCACTTGCATCCTTAAAATCCAACACAGCATTCATGTTTTCTTTTGCCTGAATCTCCATACCGATTGCTCTTATCAGGTATTTAGCCACTTCGTGTCTCTTTGCTGGAGTGACAGGGTTGAAGTCAACCAAATCTTCTTCTAATAAAATCTTTTTTTCTATGGCAAGATAGATATAACCATGACCAGTAATCATTTTTTTACCTGTGTATGATGGATGAGCAGTTTTGATTTTTAGTGCCTCGTTCTTTAGTCCCATCATTTCGATTATGGACTGAATCGCTTTAAGCTTTGTAGTACTTGCGTTTTTGTTGCTATCCTTATTATCTTTATCTTTCTTTTCGTTAATTCTGATTGAGATTTGCTTTTTATTAGAAGCGTTTAACTCCTTATTTATGTTTTTACCTAAATTCTCAGCAAAAGCTGTAGTTGTTAAGGATGATACAGTAAAAGCCACTGCAACTCCTAGTGATAATAGTTTTTTGTATAGCATTTTTATTACCTCCCATATTTACACTTGTTTTGTTTTTCGTAATATGATTCGTATTACATTTCTAATTTAGGGAGTAATATGAAAAAAAATTGCTGTGCACAATAAATTATTTATCGTTGACGTAAAAGCTATGGTTTCTTATATAAAATACCTTTAACTTTTAATATATTCTATTAATAATTGTGCTGTGCATTCCATGGAATCCTTGTGGGTTCTTTCATAGGTGTGAGAAGCATATACACCTGGTCCCACCAGAGCTGTTTTAATATTCATCCCTGCATTTAAGGCAGAAATTCCATCTGAGCCGTAATGAGGATAAATATCAATCTTATACCCAATATTGTTGTCAACTGCCAGCTTCACCAATCTGCTTCTAAGCTCATAATCATAAGGCCCTGTGCTATCCATTGCGCAAATAGAAACAGTATACTCATCCGTGGTTTGTCCTATGCCCGGTGTGCCCATATCAACACATATAAGCTCCTTTACTTCATTTGATAATCCACTGCTGGCTCCATGACCAACCTCTTCATAATTGCTTATAAATATCTGTATGGAGTATTGAGGTGTAATATTATTCTCGTATAAGTATTTACAAACGCCAAGGATAACAGCAACACTTGCCTTATCATCCAGATGACGGGATTTTATATAACCGCTGTCTGTAAATCTGAATCTTGATTCAAAGGAAATAAAATCGCCCACTTCAATGCCAAGCTTCTGAGTATCGCTGCTTGAGAATACCCTTTCATCGAGAACTATCTCTAAATTATCAAAGCTTCTCTCTAATGTACGTGCATCAGAATGAATATGTATGGAGGGTTTAATAGTGTGGATAGTTCCAGTATATGTTTTACCGTTCAAGGTATGAATATAGCAGTTTTCTGACTCTATGGAGTTCCCTAGAAAGATGCCTATTGGAGTAAATGCTATACAGCCATTTCCTTTGATTTCCTTTACCATAGCACCCAATGTGTCAACATGTGCTGTAATAGCACTTTTTACCATTTCATTTTTCCCTTTAATAAGTGTGGTCAAAGCACCCTTTCTTGTATAATTTACAGACATTCCAAATTTACAAAATTCCTCTTCAAGTATTTTCATAGCTTTATTTGTATAACCCGTAGGACTTGGAGTAGTGCATATCTTTTCTAAAATTTCTACTATATATTTTATATCTATCATCGTATAACCCCCAAAAATTATATACAAAATCTATTATATCATTAAAAGCTTATAATCGATATAAAAAAGCAATAACTATTGCTGGAAGTGCTGGGGAGCTTATATCGGAGTATTATATGAAGGGGATCTACTTTGTATGTCAATTATTACATTGCTGTAGAATGCACTTAATTATAGATAACCAACTCTAAAACTCAAAATACTTTTCGTTAAGAGTTAGTCTCTTTGTGAGAAACAATGGGAAAAATTTAATTTTGAAGTTGTTTCTCTATAGTTGAAATAAATATAAGTTAATGATACACTGTCAATATGCTTTAGACTATGCGATATAAATATTGCAAATAATATAGAGTAATATTTAATGACATTAGAGGAGGATTGTTAATGAAATACGAAAAATCATGTGGAGCAGTTGTGTATAAGAAGGTAAATGATTATTATGAATTTTTAGTTATAAAGCATAATAATGGACATCATTGGGGATTTCCCAAGGGACATGTAGAGGAGGGCGAAAAAGAAGCAGAAACAGCCTTAAGAGAAATTGAAGAAGAAACTGGACTTTTAGTAGAATTATCAGAAAATTTTAGATATACTATGGAATATTCGCCAAGCCCTAACACTATTAAAGAGGTTGTTTACTTCATTGCTGAAGCTAAGGATGATAGTGTAAGCTGTCAATTATGCGAAATTGAGGATTCCAAGTGGCTGAAGTTCAGAGAGGCTATAGATGTAGTAACACATGATGTAAGCAAGGAAATGCTAAAACAGGCATATGAATATCTTAATATAGACACTAAATGATGCATTAAGATTAAAGAGAGTGCCCCTAGGCACTCTCTATTAAAATTCAAAACTGTCTTTAAAATATGTTAAAAGCTCATCTATCTTGATTCTTACCTGCTGCATTGTATCCCTATCCCTTACAGTTACACTGTTATCTTCCAAGGAATCAAAGTCAAAGGTTATGCAATATGGAGTACCGATTTCATCTTGTCTTCTATATCTTTTTCCGATACTGCCAGCCTCATCAAATTCACATACATACTGCTTTGAAAGCATTTCATAAACCTTGTATGCATCGTCACTAAGCTTTTTAGATAGTGGAAGTATTCCTATTTTAATAGGTGCAAGGAAGGGATGTAAACGCAGTACTGTACGTATATCTCCCTCGGAAACCTCTTCTTCATTGTATGCATTGCAAAGGAAGGCTAAAGCTACTCTGTCGCAGCCTAGGGATGGCTCAATACAATATGGAACATATTTTTCATTAGTAGTAGGATCAAAATATGAAAGATCCTCCTTTGAATGCTCCATATGCTGCTTTAAGTCAAAATCAGTTCTGTCTGCAATACCCCACAGCTCTCCCCAACCAAAGGGAAACTTAAATTCAATATCAGTTGTTGCATTGCTGTAATGAGAAAGCTCTTCTTTTTCATGGTCTCTCATCTTAAGATTTTCCTGATTCATGCCAAGCTTCATAAGCCAGCTCCAGCAAAACTCCTTCCAGTAGTTGAACCATTCTAAATCTTTTCCAGGTTCACAGAAAAACTCCAGCTCCATCTGCTCAAACTCTCTTGTTCTGAAGGTAAAATTACCAGGAGTGATTTCGTTTCTAAAGGATTTACCTATTTGTCCTATGCCAAATGGAATTTTCTTTCTTGTTGTTCTTTGAACATTTTTAAAATTAACAAATATCCCTTGTGCTGTTTCGGGTCTAAGGAATATTTCCGCCTTTGAATCTTCAGTTACGCCCTGAAAGGTTTTGAACATAAGATTAAATTTTCTGATGTCGGTAAAATTACCAGAGTTGCAGTTAGGACATTTAATTGCATTATCCTTCATATAGTTCATCAACTGTTCATTACTCCAGCCGTCAACGGCGTGCTGTTTCTCATTAGCTGCATTCCAATCTTCAACTATCTTATCTGCCCTATGTCTGGTTTTGCAGTCCTTGCAGTCAATCAAAGGGTCGCTAAAGCCTCCAACGTGACCTGATGCAACCCATACTTGGGGATTCATTAGTATCGCACAATCAACACCTACATTATAGGGGCTTTCTTGAACGAATTTTTTCCACCAAGCTTTTTTTACGTTATTTTTAAGTTCTACCCCTAAAGGACCGTAATCCCAAGCATTTGCCAGCCCACCATATATTTCTGACCCGGAATATACAAAGCCTCTGTTTTTGCATAGAGCAACAATTTTTTCCATAGTTTTTTCTGCCGCCATATTAATCCTCCTCCTTAAATATAAAAAAACCTTCATCCCTATGTACATATTATGTATATTGTACATAAGGGACGAAAGTTATGCTTCCGCGGTTCCACCCAAATTGACTGATAATAGAGTACTAATAAATCAAAGTTTATTAAGCACAAATAATAGTCCACTTTTTTAAAGATTATGCTCCGAAGTTCCCTTCAACACAATAATATATCGGCTCTCACCTAATCCGACTCTCTTAAATATTTATTGTATCTACTTTTCTTCATCATAGCAAAATGTATGAAATTACTATATAATGTATCAAACTATATGTGATATGTCAAGACTGTTTACAGTTAAAAAAGAAAATAAATTTTGTAATTTAATGTGACATTTTTTTAAAAATATGATATACTAGCATAAAGTATACAAATGGAGGAGATGAATATGAAAGTACCAAAATTTGAAATAGGAACAAAATGTATCGTGCAAAAACTAATAACAAGAAATGACACCGCATTGAACTTTGGCAGCGGTGCACTAACCAATCTTTTAGCTACCCCAACTTTAACAGCCCTTATGATAGAAGCATCGGTAAAAGCTATCGACCCGAAGCTGCCAGAAGGCTTTATCACTATCGGCAAAACTTTTGAAGTTTTACACAACCACCCTTCAAGGGAAGGTATGACTGTAACTGTAAGTGCTGAGCTTTCAGAGCAGCATGATTCTAGAGTTGTGTTTGATATAAAAGCATATGATGAGCTAGGACAAATAGGGACCGGAAAGCATGAAAGGCAAATAGTGAACCATGAGGCCTTAACTAAAAAAGTTAAGGATAGATGCAGTATATTGGATAATAAAAAGTTTTAAGACCGGATTTTTCCGGTCTTTATATTTTAAATTCTATTCTTACTACTTTACCAATAATTTGAATATCCTTTTTATTAACAAATATTACATCATATTCAGGATTATCAGGATACATAATTACGCTTTTGTTTTCCAATAATTTAACTCTTCTTATATATAGCTTATTATTGTATATGAAAACAGTAATGTCCTTGTCCATAATAGAATCAGTCAGAAATATTAGTGCAAGATCGCCCTTCAGTATTCTGCTGCCGCTTAAGCTGTTATCAGAAATCGTATAATAAATAAACTGATCTCCAGCTACATTATTTGATTTGCCTTGGAAAATCGGCTCAAATTTGTAGTCGGATATATCATTTTCAAAGGGCACCTTTTTACCCATAGTGATTTTTGAAAGTACCGGGATTTTTCTTATTGCCTTATTAAAGGCATCTGAGAAACTATTGTCCTTTGGAGCAGTCCTTTCTGCATTATTAGCCCTTGCAGCAGGCATAGGCTTTGAGCTGACAGGCTGCTGCCGTACTTCCTTTTCTTCCTCTTCAAAATAATCAGAAAAATAAGTGGGTTCAATTGCATCTACCTGTATAGCAAGAGCCTTTGAAATGGAATTAATTATATTTGAATTTGGAATTTTTTTGCCGCTTTCTATATCTAAAATAACTAATTCAGATAATCCACATTTTTTTGCCAAATCCTTAGCTGAGATATTCTTTTTCATTCTTATGTTTTTAATATTAGTACCAATTACACTCATTTTTAACCTCCTATACTAAATTAAGTTTTTTGGTTGCTCCACTGGAATATTGGAAAAGTAAATATATTTTCAAGTTCTAAAAAATGTAATACAGCATATTATATATAAATACCGCTTTTCACCTTGGTAGATATTAAGTTTTAAGTTAAAAACCGTATCACCATTTATAATTATAACAAAATTGCATTAGAAAGCACTAAATATTTTTTAAGCTATACAGACTCTATAAAACCATCCTATAGTCACGAGAACAAACAAAAACTTTATAAACTTGTAAACTAATTGTAAAATATGTATATAAGTGTTTAAATACTTTACAATTGCATATATAATATATATAATTAAATAAATCTTTTAATATCGCTGAATCCTGTATGAACAGGAGCGGGGGAACCAATTTTGGGGTGAATGGAACTATTTAAGCAAGAATAAACTTGCTTAGAAAGCTCCTAGGGCTATTCTCTTTCAGTCCGAATCCGTCAGCTAACCTCGTAAGCGTGGGAAGAGGAGGTCTGGGTGTAGTTAAAAAGCCATGGTTTCCTGTGGTTTTTTTGTTTTCTATCAGAATAGCTTTAATCACCTATACTTCCTTGAATTATCAAATTTTAAGGAGGTAGTAAAATGACAGAGGCACTAAAAAATTTATATGAGGTTAATAACTCGCACTTAAGAAAAATGCTTAGGGTAAGAAAGGCAACCAAAAACGATGTAGAAGGGATATATGACGTTGCCTGCTCGGTTGGTAAATCAGAAAAGGTAGCAGAACAGGGCTTTCTAATTGATGATTATTCCTCAAACCCAAGGTACTATATGACAAAGCTTAGAAGACGAATTAAAAGACTTGAACATTTTTACGTTGCTGAATACGATAAAATATATGGTTTTTTAATCGCCTACGATAAGGATGAGTGGCTGGATGAAAATCCAAGCTGGCTTGAGGACATAAACTGGAGACCAGACTTTGACAGCTCCAAAACCAATAAATTTGCTGTTGTAGATAAGACTGCTATATGCTCGAACCTAACGGGGATGGGTATTGGAAGCTTGATATATCAAAGCCTGATACAGGATCTTAGAAACGAGGGGATTAAGGATATTTTTGCTGAGACCATAATAAGTCCTGAGCCAAACTTTGCATCACTCCAGTTTAGAAAAAAACAAAAATACGAGTTGGCAGGAACCCGCTTTGAACAATATAAAGGAACTTTATACACAGATTTGATATATCACAAAAATGTAATATAGGTTAATTTTTTAGGCTGTCTGTCTTACAGACAGCTTTTGTATTGCTATTTACATTGCTTAATTCGACAAAAAAAGTTATTATATATAAAGATACATTCATTTTTTTTTATTTTGATATGAAAATAAAGCTGCGTCTGTCTAGGATCACTTCCTGAGACTTGCTTTCTTTTCATTGATTGCTGATGTAAAGTTGGGTAGACTAACTTTAAATACAGGTTAGGGGGTTTTAGATTGTTTACAGGCAATAATGTCAGACTAAGGGCTGAGAAAAAAGAGGATATAGCTCTGCTTACAAAAATCAAAAATGAAGTAGAGGTGCTAGAAAATCTTACAATATATATTCCATATCCTCAAGGGGTTGAAGCTGGTGAATACAGATTTAATGAAAAAATCAAGGATAAGTATACTAAGAACCCAGCATTTATTATTGAGAAGCATGATGGTACCGTAATAGGTCAATGTGGGACAATGCACACAAATTGGAAAAACAGCTATACCATAGTATGGATATACATAGGAGGCGCAGAAAATCGAGGCTGTGGATATGGGGCAGAGGCGTTAAGTCTTCTTGTAGGATATATTTTCAAGCAAATGAATCTCAATAGGGTAGGTCTGTTTGTTTTTGATTTTAATAAGAGAGCAATAAAAAGCTATGAGAAAATAGGCTTTAAGCTTGAAGGAATTTTGAGACAAGAGCTGTACAGAAATGGCAGATATAATGACGTCTATCAAATGAGCATACTCAAAAGCGAATATTTTTCAATGTCAGGGGGTGAGTCACATGTACTTTAAGGGAGAGTTAGTGAATCTACGAGCAATCACCGAGACTGACATCAAACCCTGCGTAGAATATCTCAATAATCCAGATATTATATTAAATCTTGACGATGATGCTCCAATGCCAGTAAGCTACGAGCATGAAAAGGAATGGTTTACTGAGAACATCAAAAACAAGGATATTTATAAAGGCTTTCATCTTGCCATAGAAACAAAGGACGGCAGGTTTTTAGGATCTTGCGGTGCTAATGATATTGATGCTAAAAATAGAATAGCTACCGTGGGATTGTTTATAGGAGATAAGGACTATCTTGGAAAAGGCTATGGAACAGAGGCAATGAAGCTTTTGCTGAGTTTCACTTTTAACGAGCTAAATATAAATAAGGTTAAGCTGCATGTATTTGAATTTAATAAAAGGGCAATAAAAAGCTACGAAAAATGCGGCTTTAAGGTAGAAGCTGTAGCCAGAGAAGCTATTTTTAGGTTTGGTAAATACCATGATGAATATATTATGAGTATATTGAAGGATGAATTTTTAGCAAATGAGGGTAGTATATAATGTCTGATCTTAATGTGAATACGTCTCAGGTGGAGACGCAAGAAAACAAACCTGTGTATAAAAATAAAAACTTCATGCTGTTAACAACCGGAAGCTTTATATCTGGTATGGGCGATAGCATACATGGTATGGCACTGACAATTTTTGTAATGGATATAGCGGGAAATGCCAGTATCGCTAAGCTTGGAGGTATATTAGGCACTGGGACTGCACTGGGACTGGTTATAATGATATCTTATCTTCCTAGTATATTTTTAGGGCCATTTCTAGGGGTATTGGTTGATAGGCTAGATAGAAGAAAGATAATGATTTGGATGGATATTGCGAGAGGTTTAATTGCTGTTTCGCTTGGCTATTTAGTGTATTCAGGTATGACGTCACTGTGGGTGCTATGCGTAGCTACAGCAATACTGGTGTCGTGCAGTGTCTTCTACTTTCCGGCGGCTAGTGCGCTTTATCCAAACCTTGTAAGTGATGCACAGCTTTTAAAAGCAAATTCAGTAAGCAGCTTTGTAGGAAGCACAACAGGCTTGATAGGTCCAGTTATAGCACCTATAATATACGGCCTGTTTGGTCCAGCAGGTGTTTTTGCAATCAATGGACTTACGTTTTTCTTTTCTGCAGCATGTGAACTGATAATGGTAACTCCAAAGGTCATAAACAGAACAAATATTACTGTTAAGACCTTTTTCGGTAATTTTGTTGGTGGCTTAAAATTTGTGATCGCTACGAAAGCTCTTTTGGCAATGCTGCTTTTCGGGCTATCAGTTAACTTTTTCTTTTTCCCGATTCAGGATGTAGTTCACCCAATTATAATAAAGAAGACCTTATCCTTGAGCAATGAGAACTTTGGATTAATATCAGCATTGTTTTTAGCTGGAATTACAATAAGTGCTATATTAGTGGGATTACTTCCCAAAATGGAAAAGAAACATAAGTTTATGATTTGGAGTATGTTTACTCAAGCACTTGGATTAATGCTGCTTGTAGTGCCAGTATATCCGTTTTTTGTTGACAAGCTTGGCATGGGACAGTTCTTCTATATATATTGCATAATAGCAGTTCTCAGAGGACTTGCATTTGGGTTATCCAATGTTCCGATGAGGGTAGTTTATCAAAAGTTGATTCCAGATGAATATCGTGGTAGAGTATATGCTTTACAGGGAACCTTCTTTCAAGCAGCAAAACCAGTAGGTGTTATGCTTGTAGGTATATTGATTGATATATTTCCCTCGTACATTATCACTACCATTGCCGGTATAGGTATGGCAATGGCATGCCTTATAATGTTTACCGTAAAGGGAATAAAGGATATTTAATTAAATAAGGCACTCTGGAGAATCGGAGTGTAATTTCCCTTGAAATTACTATAAAAAAACAGAGTTTTGCATATTTTGTATGTAAAACTCTGTTTTTAATTCTAATGCATTATAAATATAAAGGAGATGTTAATGATACTTTATATAATACTGTACAAGTTGTTTGAATACTAACAGATACATAGCGTTATATGTAAAGGTTTATCCATAAGAGTCAATATAAACCAACAAAGCTGGTCACATCGCTTTTTATAAAATTGCTTTTTATGCTAACGTGGAACTGTTTGTTCAAAAGTATATTCAAAAGAGCATTTTCTACATCCCATAGTAGTAACAATTGTTACTGTAAGTTTTGGTGGTTCCATCGATAATTGATCAAAATGGGTAAGAGTTGGCAATATTTGCTGGCTTTTTACATAATAGTCATGATTTTGACAAGGAATGCTGTCATGTAATTCAGTGTGAGCATTTACAGTTGTAGAAATCATAGCGAACATCATAATGCTTATAAGTGTGATAAGTAATAATCTTTTGTTTCTCAAAATAGACCCTCCATTACTATTTATTTTGGTAATTGTTCCTCTATATAACATTAGCGCATTATGTTTATATATTATACCTTATATACTATGAGATGTCAAAACTCTTACATATGATATGTTGGTACAAATAAACAGGCGTCATACTCTACATAGTTTATGTGTAAGTGGTGCTTGCTTTTTTATTTTTAAATAATAATAAAAGCACCCCAATAGGGAGTGCTTTTATTATTATTTAAATTAATTATCTACCTGACATGCCTCTTTCAGCTTGCTCGATAAGTTTTCTTACCATGTTTCCGCCTACTCTGCCTGCGTCTCTTGCTGAAATATCTCCATTGTAACCTTCTTTTAGGTTAACTCCTAATTCAGAAGCTGTTTCATATTTCATTCTGTCAAGAGCTGCTGTTGCTTGAGGAACTACTTTTTGATTATTTCTTGCCATTTATCTCACCTCCTGATATTATATTGTGCGATTTTAAAAATAATATTAGTGTTATTTATTGGGTGAGATGTAATAGTTTAATTAATACTTTTTAAACTGCAAATTATAATATTGACATTAATCCAATATTATAATTTGCAGTAAATGTAAAAAATATGTATAGTTATAGAGAAACAACTTCAAAATTATTTATTGCTTTCTTAATGCTAAAGAAAGCATAATAAACTGTATAAGTATTATAATTTCTCACACAATTTGTCATAAATCAGCTAAAACAAGCAATAATCAGTATTTATAGCATTTGAGCAAAAAAAATTTTTTTCCTATAATTTATATATAGTCAGGGAAGGTCAAATGGAGGGTGAAAGTTATGGATATTAATAAACTAACTCAAAAAGCACAGGAAGCAGTACTTGAAGCACAGAATTATGCAGTAAAAAGCAATCATCAGTCTTTGGATGTAGAACATTTGCATATGGCGTTGTTTATTCAAAATGAGGGTCTTATACCTCGTTTATTAGCTAAAATGAACGTTCCTTATGATTTTTATTTAAAGGATTTAACCGATGAGTTGAACAAAATTCCTAAGATGTTTGGTGGAAGCAATTCCTCTGTTTATGCTTCCCGGAGATTTGAACAGATATTTATAAAAGCAGATGAAGAAGCAAAAAAGTTTAAGGACGAATATGTAAGTGTGGAGCATTTGTTTTTGGCGCTTATTGACGAGACAGGAACAGCTTCTTCAAAAATATTTAAAAAATATGGAATTACAAGAGAAAAATTCTTAAAGGAATTATATGAGGTTAGGAGCAGTCAGAGGATTACTAACCAGAATCCTGAAGAAACCTATGATGCTTTAAAGCGTTTTGGCAGAGATCTAGTTGAGGATGCAAGAAAAGGCAAGCTGGATCCTGTAATAGGACGAGATGCCGAAATAAGAAGAGTAATAAGGATATTATCCAGGAGGACAAAAAACAATCCAATACTAATTGGTGAGCCAGGAGTAGGAAAAACCGCAGCAGTGGAAGGACTTGCACAGCGTATAATGAAGGGTGATGTTCCAGAAGGCTTAAAAAATAAAACTGTTTTTTCCCTTGATATGGGAGCTTTAATCGCCGGAGCCAAATATAGGGGTGAATTTGAGGAAAGGCTTAAGGCTGTATTAAAGGAGATAGAAAAGTCCGGCGGAAAAATTATATTGTTTATTGATGAAATACACAATATAGTAGGAGCTGGCAAAGCAGAAGGGGCAATGGATGCAGGTAATTTATTAAAACCCATGCTGGCAAGAGGAGAGCTTCACTGCATAGGAGCTACAACCCTTGACGAATACAGAAAATATATAGAAAAGGATGCAGCACTGGAAAGAAGATTTCAGCCCGTAATGATAGAAGCACCTAATGTTGAGGATACAATCTCAATTCTTAGGGGATTAAAGGAAAAGTTTGAAATACACCATGGAGTAAGAATACAGGATAATGCGCTTATATCAGCAGCAGTATTGTCCAATAGATATATAAGCGACAGGTTTTTACCAGATAAAGCTATCGACTTAATAGACGAAGCGGCGGCAATGCTGAGAACTGAAATAGACAGTATGCCCGGCGAACTGGATGAAATAATGCGAAGAATAATGCAGTTGGAAATAGAGAGAGAGGCACTAAAAAATGAATCAGATAAGTCATCTGCTGATAGATTGGAAGCAATAAATAAGGAGCTTTATGATCTTAAAGCTGGCAGTGACTCTATGAAAGCACAGTGGGAGCTGGAAAAGGAAAATATAAAATGCATAAGAAATATAAAAAAGAGCATAGAAGAAGTAAAGGTTCAAATAGAAAAAGCAGAACTGGAGTATGATCTTAACAAAGTAGCGGAGCTGAAATATGGAAAGCTGACAGCCCTTGAAAAACAGCTAAATGAGGAGAAAAGCAGACTGGAGCAAAACCAAAACACTGGAAGGCTTTTAAAGGAAGAGGTAACAGAAGAGGAGATAGCAGAAATAATATCCAGATGGACTGGAATACCTATAAAAAAACTCATAGAAAACGAAAGAGAAAAGCTGTTGAGATTAGACCATATACTGCATAAGAGGGTTATAGGTCAGGATGATGCAGTATCAGTTGTTACTGACGCTGTAATAAGGGCAAGAAGCGGCTTGAAGGATCCCAAAAGACCCATTGGCTCTTTTATTTTCTTAGGACCAACCGGGGTGGGTAAAACAGAGCTTGCCAAGACTCTTGCCGAAGCTTTGTTTGACAGCGAGGAAAATATTATTCGGATTGATATGTCTGAGTATATGGAAAAGCATACAGTAGCAAGACTTATAGGAGCACCTCCGGGATATGTGGGCTATGATGAAGGTGGTCAGCTTACCGAGGCAGTCAGAAGGAGACCATACTCAGTGATATTATTTGACGAAATAGAAAAAGCCCATCAGGATGTGTTTAATATATTTTTACAGATATTAGATGAGGGAAGACTTACTGACAGCCAAGGACGTACTGTGGATTTTAAGAATACAGTAATAATTATGACCTCCAATATTGGAAGCATGTATCTTCTGGAAGGTGTTAAGGAAAATGGGGAGCTTGATGAAAATTCAGTAAAGCTTGTTAATGAAGAGTTAAAGAGGCATTTTAGACCGGAGTTTTTAAACCGTGTTGATGACATAGTGTTTTTCAAGCCTTTAAGTAAAAGCGAAATCAAACAGATAGTAGATATACAATTTGCCAAGATTGCCGAAAGACTCAGTGACAGAAATATAACTATGCATTTGGATGATAGTGCAAGGGAATATATCATAAATAATTCCTATGATCCTGTATATGGAGCAAGACCTTTAAAGAGATTTATGCAAAAGAAGCTGGAAACCTTTATAGGAAGAGCACTTATAGCAGGGACAATCAATGATGGAGACACTATAACTATTACATGCAGCGGTGATATGCTGCAATTTATATAAGAAATATAACATCTAAGCTATTTATTCCAGAAAGCCATGATTTTTGACACCAATAGTATTATAATATAAGTATGTGTTTTAAAATCCATTATTAATGGCTTGGGGGGATAAATATTGAATAAAGACTTTTTTGTTAATAAGCGGGTAAAAATAGCTGATTTTATGACAGATAACTCGCTGCTTGTCATGTTTAGCGGTACAGCACCTCATAAAAGTGCGGATTATGCGTACCCATTTACACCAAATCGCAACTTTTATTATTTAACTGGAATTGATAAGCCCAAGGTTGTTCTGTTAATTAGTAAACGCAATAACAAGGTAAATGAGACTCTTTTTATTGAAAAAGCCGATCCCTTGCTGGAGAAATGGGAGGGCAGAAAGCTGAGTGCTGAGGAAGCTGGAGAATTATCAGGAATCCAAGATATCAAGAATCAAGATGATTTTTATAATGTTATTAACAAGCTGCTAGATGCAAACAGCTATGAAAAGCTATACCTTAATCTGGAAAGGTTTGAATGGAATCTTGAACAAGATGCAGCACATATTTTTTCCAGGGAAATAAACCAAAGACATCCATATCTGAAAATAGAAAATATATATCATCATATAGCAAAGCTGCGTACTATCAAAGCTATAGAAGAACAGCAAAGTATTAGAAAAGCAATAGATATTACAGGTAATGCCATAAACAATATGATGAAAAATGTAAAAGCTGATATGATGGAAAACCAGTTGGAAGCATATTACGATTTTGTACTTGTTTCCTCAGGTGTCAGAGAACCTGCATTTCCATCTATTATAGCAGCAGGAATAAATGCAGCAACCCTTCACTATGAGGACAACAACTGTAAAATAGAGGATAACAGTCTTGTTCTTGCGGATGTGGGAGCGCAATATGAATACTATTGTGCAGATATTACCAGAACCTTTCCGGCTAATGGAAAATTTACTGAAAGACAAAAGCTGTTATATAACATAGTTTTAAAGGCACAAGAAGAAACAATAAAGGCTGTAAAACCGGGGATTACATTGACAGAGCTGAATGAGATAACCAAGAGTGTTCTTGCAGATGGCTGCAAAAGCATAGGGCTTATCAAGGAGGATTCGGAAATAACCAAGTACTATTATCATGGGGTTGCCCATTTACTTGGGTTGGATACACATGATGTAGGAAGCAGGGAAATTCCTTTGGAAAGCGGTATGGTGCTTACAATAGAACCGGGTTTATATGTAGCGGAAGAAAAGCTCGGAATAAGAATAGAGGACGACATACTAATAACAGACAATGGTTATGAAAATTTGTCTCAGCATATAATTAAGACAGTAAATGAAATAGAGGAGCTTATGTCAGAACGATAGTCTATAATAAAAAGCATTTAAAAGCTGTGATGCCTAGTCCGCATTACAGCTTTATTAGCATCGAAATATGTTGAATCGTGTCGTTATATGTGTTAGAATTGTATTCAATATATTATAAAAGATACAAGGAGAGGGAAAAAAGTGAAGAAAATCATATCGCTATTTATCGTATTAGTATTGCTGTTAAATCTAATCCCCACTGCCGTTTTTGCTGATTCAATATCAAAGACTAATAAAGAAAACTACAATGCTAGAATGTATGATGTATACTTAAAAAGCGGTAAAGCATATTATAATGCTAAGCTCTATACAACGGCTATAGAAAAACTTAACAAAGCTCTAAGCTATAATATCACAGCAGAAGCATATTACTATATAGGCTTGTCTTATTTAGCCATGAAGGATTATCAACAGGCTATGGAAAATCTGGACGAAGCTGTTATACTTGAGCCTGAATACTTAAGATTTTATAATGGAAGCTTTGAAGACGGAAAATATGCTAATGAGTATCTAGGACTATCCTTTGATATAGCAAAGGATTGGGATGCTCAGGATATGGCTGATTTTTACATTGAACTCTTAAAGCTGTTTAAGTCTTTTGAGGAAGGTACTTACGAGGAATACGAGGAATACGAAGAATACGAAGATATATATGATGG
>CALGKJ010000192.1 GCA_937930535.1 uncultured Clostridia bacterium | reverse complement strand
TTTTATAATAATAAAAAAGAAAAACCACAAAATAAAGCGGACTTGCAAAACAATACTAATAAAGCGGTTGAAAGCAATGAAAAAACGCCTGTAAAGGATGTTCCGAGAGAAGCAGTCAGGGATACTAAGCAGGGAGATGCTGTAGCAGCAAAGCCGAGGAATAATAATAATAACTTTAATAAGCCGGCAAATCAAAATAGACCAAACAATCAAAACAATCAGTTTAATAATAAACCAAAGCCAAGTCCTGACCAAGCTAATAAACCAGCTTCAACTGAAGCTGTGCCGCAAAATGTAAATATTGATGCAGAAAAAGACGACACAAAGAAGGTTGAGAGAATAGGAAAGAAGCCGCAAAATAAGCCGGTGCAAGGCTCAAAACCTCCTAATAGGCAGCATCAGCAAGGAAGATATAATAAAAATTTTAGAAATAATAGAAACCAAGCTCACGCACCAGTAAAAAGAGAAGAAATTCCAGTTTCTAAAAAACCTATAAAGGTTGGAGACTCCATATCAGTAAAAGAGCTTGGTGAAAAGCTTGGTAAGCAGGCTAGCGAGATTATCAAAAAGCTATTAATGTTCGGAACTATGGCTACCATTAATCAGGAGCTTGATTTTGAAACTGCTACAACAATAATAGAAGACTTTGGACTTCAGGTGGAAAGACAAATCGACAAGACCAGTGAAGAAGTACTATTAAAGGATGACGAGGATAAACCAGAAGATTTAAAATTGAGACCTCCTGTAGTAACAATAATGGGACACGTTGACCACGGTAAAACCTCGCTATTGGATGCAGTCAGAGAAACTAACGTAATAGCTACAGAAGCGGGTGGAATAACTCAGCATATAGGAGCTTACACGGTAAATGTAAATGGTAAGAAAATAGCATTCCTTGATACTCCTGGTCACGAAGCTTTTACAGCTATGAGAGCAAGAGGGGCAAAGGTTACAGATATTGCAATACTGGTTGTAGCGGCGGATGATGGCGTAATGCCTCAAACAGTAGAAGCAATCAACCATGCTAAGGCGGCTAATGTGCCAATAATTGTAGCAATTAACAAGATGGATAAGCCAGGAGCTAATCCAGATAAGATTAAGCAGGAAATCACTGAATATGGATTAGTATCAGAAGAGTGGGGCGGTGACACTATATGTGTACCTGTTTCTGCCAAGCAGCATGAAGGTATTGATAATCTGCTGGAAATGATACTATTAGTTGCTGAAATTCAGGAGCTGAAGGTTAATCCAAACAAGAAAGCTAAAGGTACTGTAATTGAAGCTAAGCTTGATAAAGGCAGAGGACCTGTTGCTACAGTATTAGTTCAAGAGGGCACACTTAATATTGGAGATTCCTTTGTAGTTGGATCAACAAGCGGAAAGATAAGAGCAATGCTTGATGATAAGGGTAAAAAGATTAAAAAAGCAGGACCATCTACCCCAGTAGAATTACTAGGCTTATCCGAGGTTCCAGATGCAGGTGATAACTTCAATGTTGTTGATGATGAAAAAATCGCCAGACAAATTGCCGAAAAGAGGAAAGATAAGCAAAAGCAGGTACAACAGCAAAGTGCACAAAGAGTTTCACTTGATGAGCTTTTCAGTCAGATAAAAGAAGGTAAAGTAAAGGATCTAAATATTATTGTAAAAGCAGACGTTCAAGGCTCTGTGGAAGCAGTTAAGCAATCTTTAAATAAGCTGAGCAACGAAGAAGTTAAGGTTAATACAATACACGGCGGTGTAGGTGCCATAACTGAAACTGACGTTACTTTTGCTGCTGCGTCCAATGCAATAATTATAGGATTTAATGTAAGACCACAGCCTGCTGCTATGGCATTAGCAGAAAAAGATAAAGTCGATATAAGACTTTATAGAGTCATTTATAATGCCATAGAGGATGTAGAGGCTGCAATGAAGGGTATGCTAGAGCCTGAGTATAAGGAAGTAATACAAGGACATGCAGAGATAAGAGCAACCTTTAAGGTTTCAAGTATAGGTACAATTGCAGGATGTTATATAACTGACGGAAGAATAAATAGAAATGACAGCATAAGACTAATTAGAAACGGCATAGTAATTCATGAAGGAACACTAGCATCACTAAAGAGATTTAAGGATGATGCAAAAGAGGTAAACAGCGGCTATGAATGTGGTCTTAATTTAGAAAGATTTAATGATATCAAAGAGGGCGATATAGTTGAATCCTACAGAATAGATGCTGTACCAAGAAAGTAGCTTTGCTGTAAGATTTTCGCAAAGCCATATAAACTATTTTAATAATAAGCTAAACAGGCAGGTGCAATAATATGCCAAAACATAGACTTAATAGTATAAACTCAGAGATGAAAAAAGAGTTAAGCGATATCATTCGAAATGGAATCAAGGATCCGAGAGTTTCAAGCATGGCAAGCGTAATAGCAGTAAATGTAACACCGGATTTGAGATTTGCCAAAGTTCACATAAGTGTATTGGGAAGCGAGCAGGAGAAAGAAAACACATTAAAAGGTTTAAATAGTGCGGCCGGTTATGTTAGAAAAGAGGTCGGCGAAAGAATGCAGCTAAGGCATGTGCCGGAAATGCATTTTGAGCTGGACGAATCCATCGAGCATGGTGCACATATAATGAAGATTTTAAAGGAACTAAATGATGAAAGAGGAGAAACCACTTAATGTTTTCTAATGTAATTAGTAAAATTCAGGAGAGTAAAAATATAGCAATATTGTCTCATGTTATGCCAGACGGGGACAATATTGGCTCTTCTCTTGCTTTGTATAATGTTCTGCACGCAATGGGGAAATATGTGAAATATATTTTGGATGATGATGTACCCAAGATTTATAAATTTTTAAAAGGCTCAGAAAAAGTACAGAAGCCGGAAAAAGAAGAAAAATTTGATTTAGTTTTTGTACTTGATTGCGGAGATAGAGAAAGATTGGGCAAGTCCGCTATGTATCTCGAAGGAGCAACTGTTGTAGTAATTGATCATCATATAAGCAATAAATATTTTGGGGACATAAATATTGTTAACCCAAAAGCAAGTGCTACAGGAGAATTAATATATAATCTTTTGGTAGAAATGGACTATAAGCTGGACATAAAAGCGGCAGAGTGCTTGTATACTGCTATAGTTACAGATACAGGACAGTTTCAGTATAGCAATACTACCGACATAACCCACAACATCGCAGGCGAGCTGATTAAGAGTGGCGTTGTAGTAGCTGATATTTCCAATAAAGTATACCAAAGTAACCCTAAGGGAAAAGTTCTATTGATTAAAGAGGCATTAGAGTCACTAGAGTTTTTTAATAATGACACTATAACCTGTATGGCACTTACACAGGAGCAGATTAAAGAAACTGGCTCTGTTGATTCGGACACTGAAAACTTAATTAATTTTGGAAGAGATATTGACAGCGTAGAAGTTGCGGTTTTTATTAAGGAAATAACAAAAGAAAAAGTAAAAGCAAGCCTTCGCTCCAAAAACAGGATAGACGTATGCAAGATAGCAGCTAAATTTGGAGGCGGCGGACATATAAGGGCATCAGGCTGTACTATATATGGAAGTGTAGAGGAAGCTAAAAAGCTTATCATAAATGCTGTACAGCAGCAAATTAATGGTGGTGATAAATAGTGAATGGAGTATTAAACATACTAAAACCACCAGGAATGACGTCACATGATATAGTATATTATGTAAGAAAAAGGGCAAAAACCAAGAAGGTAGGGCATACAGGAACTCTGGATCCCGAAGCTGCGGGTGTATTGCCCATATGCATAGGAAAAGCGACAAAAGCTGTGCAGTATATAACAGATAAAAATAAAAAATATAGAGCTAATATTAAATTTGGAATAGTAACTGATACATATGACAAGTACGGCAAAATAATATCTCAAAAGACTGTACCCATTATTAATAAAGATATGCTGATGGGTATTTTTAAACAGTTTATTGGAAAGATAGAACAAATACCTCCTATATACAGTGCAATAAAGGTTGAAGGCAAGAAGCTTTATCAGTATGCCCTAGAAGGAGAAAGTATTGAAATACAAAGTCGAAAAGTTGAGATATACGATATCCAGCTTATAGATATAATATCGGCTGACGAAGTAATGCTTGATGTTCATTGTTCCAAAGGAACCTATATACGCTCCTTGTGTTATGACATAGGTGAAGTTATTGGATGCGGAGCGCATATGTCACAGCTTGTCAGACTTGAATCAGCTCCTTTTACTATTAATGACTCATATACAATAGAAGAAATAGATAAAGCTGCATCAGAAAATAAGTTAATTGATTTTATTAAACCAGTAGATAGTATTTTTATTAACCTTGAAGTAGTTATTATTAAACCTAGTGCAAGAAATTCTATAATGAATGGTAATCCCATTTATGAAATGGGAATTATAGAAGGTTTAGATAAATATCAGAATGATACAATGGTTAGAATTTATGATAACGATGAATTTTTAGGGTTGGGATTGATTGTATATAGTTGTGACGAAGATAGAAAGTATTTAAAAGTTAAAAAACTACTTATATAAAATTATATATATGTAAACGAAGCCCAACTTTATATTATAAAATGTTGGACTTTTTTTGCTGAATTTATATAGAATATATGCTGTAATCAGCTTGAGGTGATATATTATGTATGTATTTGAAAGATATCAAGATATAATGATAAGAACCCCATTATGTGTTGCACTAGGGAATTTTGATGGTGTTCATATGGGACATCAAAAGCTGATTAGTGTATTAAAGTACAATGCCGAGCTGTTTGGTACAAGCACTATGGTATATACCTTTTCCAGTCATCCGAGAAAAATAACAATGCCTGAGAAGCAAATATGCAACATAACCGATAAAAATAAAAGAACAGACATACTAGAAAGTAATGGTATAGATTATCTTTTTCTTGAGAAGTTCCGAAATGTTATGCATATGAAGCCTGAGCAATTTGTCAGAAAAGTTTTAGTAGATATATTCAAGGTTAGATGTGTTGTAGTGGGATATAACTATAGATTTGGCTGCCAAGGAAGCGGAACAGCAGAAGCTCTGCTCAGCTATGGTGAAGCATATGACTTTAGAGTAGAAGTTGTGCCAGCCGTTGAAATAAATGGACATATAGTATCCAGCAGCTTAATACGCTCTATTATTAGAAGCGGAGAAGTAGAAAGAGTACCATTATATCTAGGAAGACATTTTTCTTTAAATGGAAAAGTAGTACATGGAAAGCAAAATGGTACTTGTATGGGTATAAGAACTGCCAACATTGAAATCGGAGAGGATATTACTATACCCAGTACAGGTGTTTATATAACTGATACTGTTGTTGCTGGTAAAAAGTATAAAAGTGTTACCAATATCGGATATAATCCCACCTTTAAAGGCAGCCGGCTTACAATAGAAACTCACATAATTGGTTTTGAAGCAAATCTATACGATAACAATATAGAAATATACTTTTTAAAGAGACTTCGGGATGAAATAAGGTTTGACAGCATTGACGATCTGGTAAATCAGATTAGGTTAGATATAAATTGCAGATGTAATTATGAATAAGTCAAATAGAGTTGGTTATCTCTAAAGAGAAACAACTTCAAAATTAAAACTTTCCAGTTGTTTCTCACAAAGAGATTAGCAACTCTTAACGAAAAGTATTTTGAGTTTTAGAGTAGGTTATCTCTAACTATATTATGGTATTTTGTAATAATTGTACTTTACATAGGTAATAATATGTGTTAGAATCATAATGTTGTAAAAATACCATTTGCCAGGTTTACCGATTCACCAACGGTATGCTTAGCTTGTGGAGTATAAATTAGGAGGTGAA
>CALGKJ010000191.1 GCA_937930535.1 uncultured Clostridia bacterium | reverse complement strand
GCAATCCTTTTTTATATATCTATCACATTTGATATTGATGAATTTTATTAGATCCTATACGAGCATATTCAATTTTGGTAACTTATGGTTAGGTGAGTTTGGCATGATACTATATTATATTATTGTAGTATTATCAAGCTTGATTTTTTCATATATAATAAGTTTTTCTCCAATAGCATCATATTTAGGCGGCGTATATAAAATTAGAAATTCTAAAGATAGGCATAATATATAATATAAGCTTAGAGTTGGTTATCTATAAAAACTCTATAGCAATGCTTAAAATAAATAGGATGTTTTGAGATTTATATAGGTTACGATAAAGCTTTGACAATGGACGAGAATGATTTCTCACCTATTGTCTTGTAAAAGCTTTATCGTATTCTATATAGTATGTTATTTATTAATAATGAAATATTAATACTATAAAAACCCATACTCTTGTTGTAAAATAAGAGTATATGTCGAAATGTCTCAAATAAAGCTATTACATATTGTTGCATGTATTATGCAAATATTGAAGCGTATGGAAAGTTATAAAGGTGATAAAATGTTTTTAATGATAGATAACTATGATTCCTTTGTTTATAATCTTGTAAGGTATTTAGAAGAACTAGACGAAGAGGTTCTTGTGGTTAGGAACGATCAGTTGACTCTTGAAGATATAAGAAAACTGAAACCAGAAGGAATAATAATTTCACCGGGACCAAAATCACCAAAGGAAGCAGGGCTTTCATTACAAATAATTAACGAATTTAAGGAACATATACCAATACTAGGAATATGCTTGGGACACCAAGCAATAGGGTATGCCTTTGGCGCAGGCATTGTCAGGGGAGAAGAGCCTGTACATGGTAAGATATTTAAGATTAAGCATGATAGCAGTGGAATATTTAGCGGAATAAAAAATCCCTTGCTTGTAACAAGATATCATTCTCTGATAATTGATAGAGACACCTTGCCGGATTGCTTCAACATAACCAGTGAAACGGAGGATGGGGTAATAATGGGTATCAGACACAAGCTTTATAATATTGAAGGTGTACAATTCCACCCAGAAGCTGAATTAACTGAGTGCGGTCATGACATGCTGCGTAATTTTATAAAATCATGTAGAAATTATTAGGGTGAAGAATATGAATATATATTTGAAAGAGATACAATCAGAGCTGAACCCCTTTGATATATATACTATATTTAAGGATGAGAAGCATACAGTAATTTTAGACAGCGGTATGGATCATAACAATTTAGGAAGATACTCATTTATAGGCGTCAATCCATTTATTGTAGTTAAGGGAAGAAAGGATCAATGCTTTGTCAACGAGGAAGAGCATAAGGGGGATATATTTCAGCTTCTTAGTAAGCTGTTAGATAAATATAAAGCAGAAAACAATACGGACATTCCATTTATTGGCGGCTGCATAGGTTATTTTTCATATGACCTTGGACTTGAACTGGAGAACATAAGCTCCAACTCACTGGAAGATCTTATTATACCGCATTTCTATTTTGTGTTTTATGATAATCTCATTATTTGTGACAATAGCAATAATAAGAAATATATATCAGCCTGCGGTATACTAAACAAAGCTGATTTAAGCATAGCTGCCGTGGAAGAGCTGATAATGAAAAGCAGCAGCGTTATATATGAAGACATAACTAAAAGTAAAGCGACTTTCAGCTCCAATTTTTCAAAGGAAGAGTATATTGCTACAGTAAGCAAGGTAAAGGAATATATTAGAAGCGGTGATATATATATAACAAACCTAACCCAAAGATTTACTGCCTCTACACAAAAGGATTCCTATAGCATATACAAAGATTTAAGGAAAATCAATCCCGCCCCTTTCTCAGCATTTATGAGACTTCAAGACTTTGATATTATTTCTTCCTCTCCTGAAAGGTTTCTCAAGATAACTAATAAAATAGTTGAAACAAGACCTATAAAAGGTACTAGCCCAAGAGGGGCTACTCCCAAAGAGGATGAAGCAAATAAAAGAATGCTGTTAAATAGTGATAAGGATAAGGCGGAGCTTTTGATGATTGTTGATCTTGAACGGAATGATCTTAGTAAGGTATGTAAACCTCATACTGTAAAGGTTACAGAATTATTCGCATTAGAAGAGTACAGCACAGTATTTCATCTTGTTTCTACTGTAGTAGGTGAGCTTAGAAATGAAATTGATTCGGTTCAATGCTTAAAGGCATGCTTTCCGGGAGGCTCAATAACAGGAACACCCAAGATACGTGCTATGGAAATAATTGATGAGTTGGAAAGACTGAAAAGAACAGCATATACAGGCTGCATGGGGTACTTCTCATTTGATGGAAATGCAGATTTTAACATAATTATCAGGACTATGATAAAAAAATATGATAATATATATTTTGGCGTTGGCGGAGGTATCACATGGGATTCTGATGAAGCGGCAGAATATCAGGAAACTTTGGATAAGGCAAAGGCTTTGATGAGAGTGGTTTAGGATAAGGTCACAGAATATAAATTGCAGGTTTGGTGAAGAAATGGATATTCGTGCAGATAGGATAAATAGGATACTCAAGAATAAGGATTTTATTATGTATCAAAAAGAAAATGATAATTGCGAAGCATCAAGAGAGTTTTGCAGACATAACCTACAGCATTCCCTTGATGTAGCACGTATAGCATATATTTTGAATCTTGAGAACTCCTTGGGCTTCAAAAAAGATATTATATATGCTGCTGCACTGCTGCATGATATTGGCAGATGGAAGCAATACAAGGAGGGTGTACCTCACAACCTAACAGGAGCACAAATTGCAAAGACTATTTTATCTGACTGTGAGTATGAGGATAGTGAGACACAAGCTATTATCAATGCTATAGCCAGACATTGTGATAAGGTGGAGGAGTCAGACACCTTGGATTATTTAATATTCTTTGCAGATAAAAAATCCAGAAGCTGTTTTGCATGTCATGCTGCTCAACAATGCAAATGGAGTAATGACAAAAAGAATCATATAATAACTTTGTGACCTTATGTTTGAGATTATATACTTAGGAACTAATGATAAAGGAGCGTTAAAAATGGATGATTTAAAAAGACTGCAACATGAAATTGATAAGGTGAACTCTGAAATACTTGATTTGCTTAATCAACGTACCATTTTACTAAGTGATATTATTAAGATTAAAAATGAGCTGAAAATTGAGTATTATGATCCTTTAAGAGAAGCAGAAATGTTAAAGCGTATTATAGACCAAAACAAAGGTCCATTACCTGACGAGCTGGTTAGAGATATATTTGCCAGCATATTTAAGTCTGCATTAAGTTATATGCATATAGATGAAGGAACTAAGTTAATCGTAAGCTCATCAAAGAGAAGTGAATTTAAGGACATTAATGATATGCTAGGAGTTTCCGTGGATACTCCTATTATAGTTGCAGGTCCTTGTGCTGTAGAAAATTTTGAGTATTTGGATTCTGTAGCCCAAGAGCTGAATAAGCGTGGTGTTAAATTTATCCGTGGAGGGGCATACAAGCCAAGAACCTCTCCTTATGAATTTCAAGGACTAAAGGAAGAGGGACTAAAAATTTTACATGAAGTAAGCAGGAAATATAATCTGCTGTCAGTTACAGAGGTTGTAGACACCAGAGATGTTGAGCTGATTTCAAGATACTGTGATATACTACAGATTGGTACTCGTAATATGCATAATTTTGAGCTATTAAAGGAAGTAGGACAAACCAGACACCCAATTGTCCTAAAGAGAGGTATGAGTGCAACAATAAAAGAGTTGATATATGCAGCCGAGTATATTGCGCTTCAAGGTAATAGAAATATAATTCTGTGTGAGCGAGGTATAAGAACCTTTGAAACCAAAACACGCAATACACTGGATATCTCAAGCATACCAATTGTAAAAAAAGAGACTGGACTTCCTATTGTAGTAGATTTAAGCCATTCATTGGGCAGGAAGGATATAATTGCCCCTATAGCAAAAGCAGTTTTGGCAGCGGGAGCTGATGGTATTATGCTGGAGGTGCATCCAAGACCTGAATTAGCTTTATCTGACAGTAAACAGCAGTTAAACCTTGAGGAGTTTGGAGAGTTCCTAAAAATTATTGGAATAAATAAATAAGATTAATAAGAACTCGGCGGCATTTTGAAAATGCCGCCGAGTTTTACTTAATGTATCAGGACTATGTTTTTTTATAGATAATCAACTCAAAACTAAAAAAATTTTTCGTTAAGAGCTGCTAATCTCTTTGTGAGAAACAACTAGAAAAATTCAATTTTGAAGTTGTTTCTCTATAAAAAATTATTGTTTATGTTGGAACTACATTAGTAGCTTGTGGTCCCTTTGGTCCATTCTCAATATCAAACTCTACTGTTTGACCTTCCTGCAGGGCTTTATAACCCTTTGACTGGATAGCAGAGAAGTGAACAAAAACATCTTCGCCGCCGTCTCTTTGGATAAATCCAAAGCCTTTTTCTGAATTAAACCATTTTACTGTACCTATCATTACTACTGAACCTCCTAACCTGTATTTAAAGTTGGTCTACCCAACTTTACATCAGCAATCAATGAAAAGAAAGCAAGTCTCAGGAAGTGACCCTAGACAGACGCAGCTTTATTTTCATACTAAATTGCTTACGCTTAACCAAATTTTCAGATATACTTCATCCAGATGTCTATATAAATAGTGACAAAGGCTTTACATTACGTGAAAGTGCAAGACACTATTTATATTTAATAGAAAGCGCATGTTTATTAACATTTTCATGTAATAATTTTAGCACTTTCTATATAGTTTGTTATGTTTCATATCCTATTATTTATTATGGTAGCAGATTGGCTAAGTTATACGTTAAAACTTAAAAAAGAATTATTTACTATAGATTAGCAACTATAAAACTCAAAATGCTTTTCGTTAAGAGTTGCTAATCTCTTTGTGAGAAACAACTGGAAAAATTCAATTTTGGAGTTGTTTCTCTATAAGATAATCATAATGAAAAATAACTATTGATTCATAGGAAGCTGAGTTTTGTATCCGCTAAACACATCATATATATCCTTGATTTGTGCAGGTGTTGCCATATCTGCTTGATATTCTCCAAGATTAAACAGCTCTTCAAACATAGTACTATGAATGCCTTGGAGTTTGTTTCTATTTGAAATCAGCAAGCTGCGAAGATCATCATTTATTATCTCGTTTGTGGCTATTTGATAATTTACCAGCTGATGCTTTTCTGTAAACAAAACATCATTTAGTCTGTCTCTAAAATTTACATTTGCGTCCTTAACCTTAGGCAGTTTATTAGAAACGGTCTTGCCAATTTTTTGTACTCCAAGCTTTGAGGTTACAGTTGATTGTGTATCCATCAGTTCATTTGCCCCCCTTGCATATTGCCTACTTTATTAACATAGTCCAACAGATTTAAATAATTCTCTTGATGAATTGATGCAGCTTCATAAAACACCTTTTGGTGTGCTGTATCCAGCTCCTGATGAGAATATTGGAAGCATTTTTTAGAAGAAAGAAGCTCCCACGACATTAAATCCTTGATATAATTAACTTCCTTTGTAGAAAGGTTTTTCATATTGTTCCTCCTTTATTTTTAATTATATTTATTATTTGCAGAATATAATGAATCATACCACAGCTAATAATTCAACTCCATCAATCTTTCATCTGACATTTCAGTAATCATTTCAGCATCTATAGCTGCTTCAACAAGGTTCGTTTCTTCAAGTGCGGATTCTTTACGTTTATCAAGTTTTTTATTAATTGTATCTCTTATTACTTTTTCAGAGAAAGTTTCCACATAAGTTGGAAGAAGATATTCAGTATCCTTCAAAATAAATCACCTCCAATGATAGTATTTGATGAATCATCATATTTAATAAATAATAAAATTTTAAAAAAAGCTGTGAACAAATTTATTTTTGAAATAGCCTTCTCACACTAAAAGCAAAATAATATTAATATTTTGTAAAATTCAGGTATATATATTATAGATAACCAACTCTAAAACTTAAAATACTTTTCGTTATTAAATATTAGCAGGGAGTTGATAAATATGATGCTATTGAATACATATCCGTATACACACTACGGCTGTCCCATGGGGAGCAGCTATTTTAACATACCTTGTGCCATGTCTAACAAAATGTGTTATTTCCAGAACAATATGTTTAATGTATACAGAGCAAGCAGCTACAGAGCTTATATGCCCATATGCTTTGCTGAAGAGTCTGATATACTACAGTCTGAGGTTGGTGATGCATGCTGCAAAAATACAATTTCAGCTAGAAATACTATCGGGGGAGAGCTGGATAACATAAGGACTACTCAAGATACTGAGCATGTGAAGGAAATATTTAATGATATGATTAAAAATGATAAAGTAAAGGCATTAAGCTTGATTAATGAGGACAGTATGCTTTTTGGCAGCCTGTTTATTTTATATTCGGAAATAGAAAAGCTTAATATTTTTGAGCATTTAAACCTTCGAAATAAGATAGCTATTAATATTATTAAAGAAATACTGTCTGGAAGCAGTGAATTATCAGATATTGGCTGTTCGCCTTGCAACTATCTGGAGGCAGCTCATTCTGGCATAAGGTGGATGCTTGTGTCTGGAGCTTATGATGATGGATTAGATGATACATTTGATAAGGTGATAGACTCAGCCGCATCACTGCTTGTGAAGGTATACTCTGATAAAACAGTATTACCTGTTATTGCAGATTTAATATTCAAGAGAAATATAAAGGGCTTGTTTCACAATGATTTGGTCTGGGTATTCTTTGAAGCGCAGAGTCCTGAAAGCTTAATATTATTGGCAGAGCATTTCAAATCACCATATGCAGCAGATATTGAGCTGGCATATAAGCTTTTAAGGTTTATACCTAATATAAGCAGGCGTATAGGTATCAGTGGAGCTGAGATAGCTAAACACTTTAATAATTGGATAGAAGACAATATACTTTTTTTGTATTATACTGGGGAGAGCTTTCAACAGTCAATCAATCCTACGCCATACCGCATATCATTGGAGGCTAAGTATTTATGCAAGGTAGTATCAGTTGATACTGGTAATATAATAGAATCTATTGATGAGGAACAATATAAGCTGCTTAAAGAGTATTCAGAGCTGGATACTGACAATAAATCAATGCTGTCAAGCTTTTCATATGATATGCATAAAAAGAATCTTAAGTACTGGAATAAATGGATTCGCTACTCTATTGCAGAGCAAATTGCAATTGCAGAAATGGAGGGAGAGCATGATTAAGATTTTAGGAAATATTATTAGTTTGAACAGCATTGCTGAAAAAGTACCAGCCAACAGCATTGAGCTGGTAGTGGCAAGCAGAATGATATCAAACAATAATACCTTTTATTACAGCAATATTAATGAACTATTGTTTGAAATAGACTTGAGAAGCAGAATAATTTATGCATCCAGAGAACTAAATAAAAACAAACTGGTTTTTAGTACCTTTAGAGAATCCAGATGCAATCCAATGTTCTGGAAACGAACAGAGGAAGGCGGTTTTCTATTAAAGAATGATGTAATGCCCTCAGCGGCTATTAATGATATATATAATAATACTTATATGTACAGGACTGAATGTGCTACAGCCATAATTATTGTTTTTTATAGAGCCATTGTTAAAAAGCTTTCTGAATACAGGTTTAATAAAATGTTTTCCAACATATATTTAATGAACTGGAAACAGTTGGATAGTGATTTAGGAGTAAGAACTCACAGTAATGTACTAGCAAGTATACCGGGAGACTGCATGTATTTTAAAAATCCTGAGGTTGATCCTTTAAAAATGGAATGGCAGGGCGAAAATGCCATAGATCTTGGAGATGGAACTTATTATGGGCATGGTATCGGCATAACTACTGCTGATAGAATCATAGATGCTTTAAACAGCAAGCGTAAAGCAGGAGCAACAAAATCAGCATATTTACTGGATACAGCAACACGTCTTGGATTTAGGCATTTAGCTGAGCTCCACTACTTGGAACGCTATTAGTCCTCTACCTTTTGAATATATTTTAGATTTTCTTGCTTTAAGCTTGTTGCAAAGTTCAAAAGCATAAGCCGCCTTGATAAAGGCAAGCCTATGCTTTTATTATGTTCTATTGAAGCTTATTATGTGAGTTTACTCTGCCGTCTCCAACAATATCATTTTTTCCATCCATGAGGTGAGTCATACCTCTCATTAGTGAATCATCCTCTAATACGCTGTAGAGATGATAGCCCAAATCTTCACGATCCTTTAATACTTCCTCCAAAGCTTCCACAGTTCCAAAATCCCCAAGGTCGTGAGCACGTCTAATAGTCTTTCTTAGCATTTCTTGAAGCTTAAGCTCATGCTCAAGGTCATTTCTTAAAAAGTCTCGTATACTATAGCGTCCCTCAACCTCATGCTTTATATATGAAAGCTCATGCTGTGTAACAGGATGTGCTGTAGGCACTCCGCCTAGTCTTGCAACACGTTCTCCTATTTCATCAATATGCTTGTTTGTCACTTCTATATGCTCGTTCAGCAGCTCATGAAGACTCAAAAACGATTCTGCACCCTCAGAAAGCCAATGATGCTTGTTATATTGATGCAAAGCCACAGTTAAAGCACATTGGTGATCATCAAGCATTAATGCCATTTCTTTTCTTACCTCATAGGATAAGTTTATTCCAGAGCCTTCTTGTTTAACAGTTCTTGGCTGCTGCCTAAAAACCATTTCATGATTTGTTACATGACCTGGCATACTGGGGTTAAAGCCTGATTTATCAAGATTGAAGTTTCCTTTAAAATTCCCTGCACTGGCTATTGATGCTTTAAGGTCTTGAGGCATTTCTCTATTCACATTTGTATCATGCATTTACAGCACTCCTTTGTTTTAGTTAATTTATGATAATATTTATTCTTATCCTATGAACTAATATTTGCAGGTAGCTGAAAAGTATACATATTTTGCAGGAAAAATAAGATTTTTATATTACAAGCTTATACACCTATACATTTATCAACTGAAAATAATATCCATTTTAAAATTTGATGTATCTTATAAATATTTAAGCTTTAGAGTATTTTAACTATATAAACCTTTGCAAATATGGTTAATAATGCTAACATTATAAAAATTAGTAAAATTAAACGTTGAAATATGGTACAAGCTAGGGTAAAATTGTATCAGATACATAATATAGAAATGTGTATAAAGAATAGCTGGGTTTACAGTTATATCTAATATGCAGAAAATCATAATTGAGGTATGGAGGAGAAATTATGAAAAGCATAAAGTGGAAAATGTTGATAACAAATTGCTTGCTTATAGCATTTGTATGTGCTTTGCTGACAGGCATAGCGCAGTGGAATGCCTTTAAGGCATTATCCATGGAAACGGATAAAGCACTGGTAGGTATAGCAGAACAAGCGGCAAAAATTATTGAGTCCAGAATCAATGGCAGATTAAATTCACTTGAAATAATAGCTAATAGGAACATAATAAGAGGCTTCTGGGGAGAAGGCGAAAGTACACTGGAGCAAAAATTGCAAATACTTCAAGAAGAGCAAAAGCGGGCAGGATACTCTTCAATGTTTATATCAGACAAAAACGGTAATGCAGTGTCATCAAGCAATATATCTGTCAACATCTCAGACCGTGAGTACTTTAAAAAGGCAATACAAGGCATAGGTAACGTTTCAGAGCCTATTATAAGCAAAGAAGACCAATCTATGATAATAGCCTTTGCAGTCCCGATAAAAGACAAGGATGACAAAATAAGCGGCGTACTTGTATCTGCCATCAATGCTGAAATATTTATTAACATAGTGGCAGACATAACCTATGGCAGCGAAGGCAGGGCCTTTGTACTTGATAAAAACGGTACGAAAATAGCTCATAGCAATATTGATTTAGTAATAAATGGAGATAACGATTTTGAAAACGTAAAGGTTAATCCAGACTTGGAATCTCTGGTGAAGCTGCAACAGAAAATGGTCAATGGTGAAAAAGGTGCAGGTAAATATAGATACAATGGAGCAAATAAATTTATGGGATATGCGCCTATTGCTCAAACAGAATGGTCTATTGCTATAGCTACTACAGAAAAAGAGGTTTTAGGGGGAATAAATAATACCACTAGGATAAATATAGTTTTTGCTTTAATTGTGATTTTAATTTCGGCATTGATAATGTATTCAAATTTACATAGATTCGTAGTACCCATTAAAGATTGCTCTCAGCTCTTAAATACATTGGCTGAAGGTGATTTTACAAAGGAAGTACCCCAAAAATACCTTTCAAAGAAAGATGAGATAGGTATACTTGCAAGGGCCACACAAACAATGCAAAGTCAGATTAAGAGCCTTATTTATAACGTCAAAAGTGAATCAGACAGCATTGAAAGTGTAGTACAAAATGTAAAAAATGATGTAACTGTTTTAAATAGCAGTATTCAAGAAGTCTCAGCAACTACAGAGGAGCTGTCAGCAGGTATGCAGGAAACAGCCGCATCATCGGAGGAAATGTCTGCTATGTCTATGGAAATCGAAAAGGCAGCTCAGGCAATTGCCCAGAAATCTCACGATGGCTCAGGTGAAGTTGCAGTAATAAGAGAGAGAGCAAACAGTACAAAGCAAAACTTCAAATCCTCTCAAAAGAAAGCTTTGGAGATATTCTTGGATACAAAGGCACAGTTGGAAAATGCTATACAAGCTTCAAAGGTAGTTCAGCAGATCAGCGTGCTTTCTGATTCTATTATGCAGATAACATCACAAACTAATCTGCTTGCATTAAATGCAGCTATAGAGGCAGCAAGAGCAGGAGAGGCAGGAAAAGGCTTTTCGGTTGTTGCAGAGGAAATAAGAAGCCTTGCAGAGCAATCTAAAAATACAGTAATTGAAATACAAAACATTACCAGCAAGGTAACACAAGCAGTAGAAAACCTTTCAGATAATTCAAATAGAATGTTAGCTTTTATGTCCAATGAGGTGGATTGTGATTATAAGCTTATGCTGGATGTTGCTGACAAGTACAGCGATGATGCACAATATTTTGATTCTCTTATAATAGGTTTTAGTGCAAATGCCAAAGAGCTTTTAATTGCTGTAAAAGATGTCCTAAAGACTATAGAGGGAGTCGCTGCGGCAGCAAATGAAGGCGCAGCAGGAACCACGGATATTGCAAATAAAGTAGCAGAGGTAAACAGTAAATCAAATGACATTTTTGATCAGGTATTAAAATCATGGGAAGCGGCTGAAAAGCTTAAAAATGAGGTAGAAAAGTTTAAACTGTAAAATGGTTTACAGTATAATATTGAGTATGAAATTATTTAAAAATAGTAAAAAAGTTACTAACATAAGTAGTAACTTTTTTATTGCGTTTACGGCAGCGTATTGATACTATGGAAAAGGATAATTATACAGATAATCTATAGGGAAGCAACCATAAAACTTAACTTATTCATAAGCTAGTTATTGCTTCCATTCTAGGTTTTCAGCTTGGAATAATCTAAGTTTTAAGCTAAAAACCTTATAATAAGTACAATTAGAAAGGTGAGAAACAAAATGGACAAAAAATGGTGGCATAACTCGGTAGTATATCAAGTATATCCGAGAAGCTTTTGTGATACCAATGGAGATGGTATTGGCGATATACCGGGTATAATAAGCAAGCTGGATTATCTGCAAAATCTAGGTATAGAAATAATATGGCTGTCGCCGGTTTACCAATCACCAATGGATGACAACGGCTATGATATTTCAGACTATCAAGCCATAGCTCCAGAGTTTGGTACAATGGAGGATATGGATAAGCTTATTGCAGAAGCTAGGAAACGAAATATACAGATAGTGATGGACTTGGTAGTTAATCATACCTCGGATGAGCACCCTTGGTTTGTAGAAGCCAGAAAATCCAAGGATAACATCTATAGAGACTTTTACATCTGGAGAAAGCCAAAGGAGGACGGCTCAGAGCCTAGTCAGCTAGGATCAGCCTTTGGAGGCTCTGCATGGCAGTATGACGAGATAACGGGAGAATACTACTTCCACTTATTCTCTAAAAAACAGCCAGACCTAAACTGGGAAAACAAAAAAGTTCGAAAAGCTGTATATAAAATGATGAATTGGTGGCTGGATAAAGGTATCGGCGGCTTTAGAATGGATGTAATAGAATTAATTGGCAAGGTTATTGATGAAGGCATTATGAGTAATGGTCCAAAGCTCCATGACTATCTTAAGGAAATGCACCAAGAAACCCTTGCTTCAAGAGATGTACTGACTGTTGGGGAAACATGGGGTGTTACTCCCGAAATTGCTAAGAAATACTCAAATCCAGAGGAAAAGGAGCTTTCCATGGTATTCCAGTTTGAGCATATTACACTATGTTGGGATGCAAAGCATGGCAAATGGAAGCCAAGACCCTTTGATTTTGTCAGCTTGAAAAAAATATTTAATAAATGGCAAACAGAGCTGGAGGGCAAGGGTTGGAACTCACTATTCTGGAATAATCATGATCTGCCAAGAGCAGTATCCAAATATGGAAATACACAGCAATACCGTGTAGAATCAGCAAAAATGCTTGCAACAGCCCTGCATATGATGCAGGGAACACCTTACATATACCAAGGTGAAGAAATAGGCATGACAAACGTCAGATTTGAGTCTATTAATCAATATCAAGACATTGAAACTCTGAACTTTTACAAAGAAAAAATAGCAGAAGGCTTTACCCATGAGGAAATGATGAACGCATTATGGGAAAACAGCAGAGACAATGCAAGAACCCCAATGCACTGGGATGCTACAGAAAATGGCGGATTCAGCAAGGGAAAACCTTGGCTAGGCATGAATCCAAACTATGATAGCATTAACGTTAAAGCTGCAATAGAAGACAAGAACTCAATATTTTATCACTATAAGAAGCTTATTGAGCTTCGTAAGTCTATGCCTGTAATTACATATGGGGATTTTAAGCTGCTGTTAAAAGAACATCCACAAATATTCGCTTATATGCGTACCTATGAAGATGAGCGGATATTGGTAGCAACAAATTTTTCCAAGGATAAAGCTAAGTTTATGCTGAATGAAGCTGTTGAAGTTGAGGATTTTAGAGTGCTGTTAAGTAACTATGATAAAGCTTATGCATTGGTAAGTGAGCTAGAGTTAGAGCCTTATGAGGCTGTTGTATTTGGGATATAGTATACTTCATTAAATGGCTTACTGTATTTTACATGGATATTTTGGAATAATAAAGTATTATCAAAGAAGCTTTTATATGAAAATAGAGCTGCGTCTGTCTGGGGTCACTGTCCGAGACTTGCTCTATTTTCATTGATTACTACTGAAAAGCTGGGTAGACCAACTTTTCATGCAGGTTAATATGAAAATAAAGCAGCGTCTGTCTAGGGTCACTTCCTGAGACTTGCTTTCTTTTCATTGATTGCTGATATAAAGCTGGGTAGACCAACTTTATATACAGGTTAGGAGGATAATGCTTTATGGTTTATTTAAAAGTTGCTTTTAGAATTATCTCTATTATGGTATTTGTATTGATTCTTATATTAGTGACAGGAAGAAGAAAAGTAGGTGAGCTTCCAGTATTTGATTTTCTATCTATCATTATTTTAGGAAATATTGTGGGAGCGGATATTGCTGACCCAAAGATTCCGCAGCTTCCAACTGCATTTGCTGTATTTCTATTAGTAATAATGCAGTATTTAATAAGCCATTTCACAATTAAAAGCAGAAAATTTGGGGATAAGGTTACCTTTGAGCCGGTTATTGTAATCCAAAACGGTCAAATAATTAAAGCTAATATGAAAAAAGTACGGTATTCTATTGAAAATATTCTAATGTTTTTGAGGGAAAAGGGTATTTTTGATCTGAATGAGGTTGAGTTTGCTATTATAGAGGATAGCGGCAATCTGAGCGTGATGAAAAAATCTCAATTTCAGCCTCTGACCCCTAGTGACATGAAAATATCTACAAATTATAAGGGCTTGACAATTCCTCTTATTCTGGATGGGAGGCTTTATGCAGATAATCTGAAAAAGCTAAAACTTGATGAAGCATGGTTAAAGGAACAGTTAGCAAAATATAATATTAACAGCTTTGAAGAGGCATTTTATGCAGATATAAATACAGAAGGCACATTATACGCATCTAAGATGATGGAAGAAGAAAGCTTTACAAAAAAATTTAAGATTGAATAGTATAAAGGCAAAAAGCTCAGTCTTCTACTGAACTTTTTGCTTTTCTTCTTCTATCGCTTTAATTGTTTTACCAGGAGGCAGATTCAGCAATCTGCTTTTAGGCTCATATAGTTTCTGTGAAGCATATATACCATGATGTCCAGAGAATATAAAGCTGATTAGGCAAGCCATGAAAAAATATGTTATACCCTTAGCTTCAAACATTTCCAAGCTGAGAATAAAAGCAGATATAGGGGTATTAGTTGCTCCTGAAAATATTGCTATCATACCTATTGCAGCAAGAAAGGACGGAGGTAAGCCTGCTGCGGAGGACAAAGCATTCCCCAAGGTTGCTCCCATAAAGAAAAGAGGTATAACCTCGCCTCCGCGGAAGCCTGTTCCTATAGTGACAGCAGTAAATACCAGCTTTCCTAGAAATGCAAAGGGAGGAACATTTCCTTTAAAAGCTTTCTCAACCATAGGCAATCCACGTCCAAGATAATCTCGGGAACCTATTATGAGAGTCAACGCTATTATAACAGTCCCACCCACAAAGGCTCGCAGCATAAGGTTTTTCATATATTTATCAGAAAAGCGTTTAACAGCGTGCCTTAATTGACTATATAAAATACTGACAAAACCAAAAATAATAGATAATCCAATAACCTTCATAAGGTTAATTGTATTTATTTCAGGTATGCTTTTTATAATAAAATGCTCATGGGTAATTCCCAAAGCTGTTGCGGTATAATGTCCAACAAAGCTGGCAACAAAGCAAGGGATAAAGGCCTCGTATCTGGTTTTACCTATAACTATAGCTTCCATTCCAAATAAGGTACCAGCTATGGGCGTACCAAAAGCAGAACCAAAGCCTCCGCTTACGCCGCTTATGATTAGGATTCTGCGATCAATTTTATCAATTTTAAATAAGCGGTTTAACCCTTCTGATATGCTTGCACCCATTTGTATGGCTGCTCCTTCTCTCCCAGATGATCCCCCAAATAAATGTGTAATAAATGTGCATATATAAACTATAGGACCCATTCGAAGGGGAATCTCGTCTTGACCATGATGAATATGCTCTAAAATCAAGTCATTACCCTTGCGTGAGCCTTTGCCGTAATTCATATATATGTAACCTATTATTATACCGCCCAAAGGAAGTAAAAATAGCAAAATAGGGTTTTTATCTCTGACTTTCGTAAGATAATCGTTAAAATTTATCAAGATAGTAGATGCAGAGCCCACAATTACACCAATAACACTTCCCCAAAACACCCATTTAGCTAGGGTTACAATAAATGTCTTATGTCTGAGTCTTACAGTAGGATTAAAAAACCTATCAATCAAAAACCTCATATTATTAGTTCTCCTTGTTTAACTCATTGTTTTGCTCTAGATATTCCAGTCGTTTGCTAAGAAAATCAATATGCTTTTCCATATCAGTTTTCATGTTATTAAATGTATCCTTTGCGTTTTGATCTTCTGTTGAATATGCCATCATAGCATAGCTTCCTTTTATAACTTCACAGTATGCAACAGCCTTTTTTAAATCATTTAGTACTGTCATACCAATCACCTCCCTCTAACATTTTCTAAAGCTAGTTTAACCAAACAGCTCTGAAAAATTACACACTAGAAGGTGAGAAATGCATAAACCAAAGAGCTGAATCATACATACACAGTGAATAATTAAAGCATATTTTATGAAATTAGTCGCAAAGCACATTTGCGACTAATTTTTTGTTGCAAATTTAAAATACAAAGATTGATAACATGAATAAAATATGTAATAATATTTTATATGATTTTTCTGACAATTATATATGATTATATTTGTCTTACTATATAGAAAGTGTTAAAGCTCTTTAAGGAGATTTATATATTATTCAGCATGTATGCTGAATTAATTATTTTTGTTTATAAAATATTAAAATAAACTTGAGGTGTATATATGGTTACAATAAAGGATATAGCAAAAAAGGCAGGGATATCAGTAACGACAGTTTCCAGAGCCTTAAACGATTATTATGATGTTAGTCCCACAACCAAAGCTCTTATTCAGAGCATAGCAAAGGAAATGGGATATGTACCTAACCGTTCGGCTCAAAGCTTGGTAAAACAAAAAAGCAACACCTTGGCGATCATACTATCGGGTCTGGAAAAAGAAGGTGGTAAGGATAATATTGTTTATGGTATGTTAAGCGGTATGTATGCATTTGCTGAAACCGTCAACTATGAGGTTGCATTATTTACAACAAGTACAGCACAACAAAAGAAAAAATCTTATGTGCAGTTCTGCAAAGAACACAATATAGGCGGTGCTGTAGTTAACGGAATAAGAACGGACGATCCCTTCTTTGAGGAGCTGCTGCACAGTGATTTGCCCTGTGTATTAATCGACGTTTTTATGGAAGGCAAAAACACCTGTAATATATCAATAGATAATGTTAAAGCATCTCAGCAGGCAGTAGAATATTTAATCAAGAATAACCATAAGAATATTGCAATGATAAATGGAAGAAAAGAAGCTTCTGTATCTGTAGAAAGACAAAAGGGCTATATCAATGCACTAACTGCTAGTGGTATCGAAGTTAAAGGCGATTACCTAGTATATGCCGACTACCTTGAAGAAACAGCATATGAAAAAACAAAGGAGCTAATAAAAAAATTTCCCGAAATAACAGCGTTGTTTTGTGCCAGCGATATGATGGCTTTAGGCTCTATACGAGCAATAAAAAATTGCGGACTATGTATACCCCAAGATATTTCTGTGGTTGGCTTTGATAACATACCCTTGTCAGCATACTCAACACCAGCATTAACAACCATTAGTCAGGATTTTTACTTTATGGGATATGAGGCTAGCAGACAACTATTAAAGATGATAAATAATGAGCCTGTTAAAAAAAATGTATTTTTAAAGCATAAACTTCTTGAAAGGGATTCAGTAGCCATGATATAATGGTTTTACAGAAACGTTTCGGTAAAGTCGCAATTACTATGGGCTTGCATTGAAAGCCCATGTAGTATATTTTTCTATAAGAAATAATTTTTTTTACCATCCGAAACGTATCGGATTTTAAAATGTGTAAGCCTAGTATGAAAATAAAGCTGGCAGACCATATTTACATACAGGTTAGGGGGTAAGTAGATGATTTATGACAAGAGAACCAATGGTCTAGAAAACTGGGTTGTATCAGAGGGAAAGTTTAACAAACAGTATTTAGGCAAGTGTGAGGCCATAATGGTTCAAGGCAATGGATACCTTGGTATTCGTTCAGCAACAGAGGAATCCTACACAGGAGAGGTTAGAAATACCTTTGTCAGCGGAACCTTTAACAAGTTTGATGAAAATGAGGTAACAGAACTGCCTAACACAGCAGATTTGATACAAATGGATATTGAAATAAATGGTCATTTGCTGGATTTAACATGTGGGACCATAAAAGAATACTACAGGGATTTAAATTTAAAAACTGGTGAGCTTAATCGTGTATTCACATGGATATCGCCATGCAAGGATGAAATATCCTTTAATTTTAAAAGAATAGTTTCTCTGAGCAACCATCATATTATTGCACAAAAAATTGAAATAATGTCTACCAGCAGTGATTTAAATATAAACATTAAGTCAGGCATAAATGGACAAATGACAAACTCTGGAGTACAGCATTTTTCAGAAGGAGAGAAAAGGCTGTTTGACAGCAAATACTTGCAATTGATACAAACAACAACAGAATCAAAAATTGATTTTATTATTAATACTGTTCACAATTTTACTTTAGCAGATAAGGCTTGCGAACCCAAGTCGCTTATCTTGATGGATAGAAGAAAAATATTCTATAATTTCCAATGTCTCATTTCTAAGGGTACCAAGCTGTGTATTGAAAAAGTATCTAACATAAATACTTCCAGAGACTTAGAATATAAGGATATAAAGCTGGATGAACTTAAGGCTAAAACTATAGAAGCTTTAAAAGCTGAAAGTGCTAAAGGCTATGATGTGCTATTGGAAGAAAGTGCAAAAGCATGGGAAGAACAGGTATGGAAGCATACTCCAATCACTATTGAAAGTCAAAATAGCTTCGATCAGCTTGCAATAAGATTTGCCCAATACCATCTAAGAGTAATGACCCCTGTGCATGACAACCGTATGAGTGTTGGAGCCAAGGGCTTAAGCGGTGAGGGCTATAAAGGTCATACCTTCTGGGATACGGAAATATTTGTATTGCCATATTTCACCTACACTAATCCAGCTATAGCCAGATCCCTATTGGAGTACAGATATGTTACACTAAAAGGAGCAAGAAAAAAGGCACTAGAGAATGGTTATGAAGGTGCTATGTTCCCATGGGAAAGTGCATGGATGGAGGATGGAGAGGTTACGCCAGTTTGGGGTGCAGCAGATATAATTACAGGCAAGGCAACAAAAATATGGTCTGGATTTATAGAGCAGCATATAACCTCTGATGTAGCATATGCCACATGGCAGTACTATCAAATCACAAAAGATGAAGAGTTTATGGAGCTGTATGGCTATGAAATACTATTAGATACCGCAAAATTCTGGGCATCCAGATTGGAATGGAACGAAGGAAAAAATGAATACCATATCAACAATGTAATAGGTCCAGATGAGTATAAGGAGCATGCTAATAACAATGCTTTTACAAATTATATGGCACACTGGACCATAAAAAATGCAATTACATATTATAATGAGCTTAAATCAAATAAACCAAAGATATTCGAAAGGCTAAACAAGGAGCTTGGCTTAGATGAAGCTTATAAAAAATGGCTGGATAAGGTAGACAAAATATATTTACCTAAGCCTAATGCAGATTTGATTGTACCACAGGATGACGAATACCTAAATAAGAAAATCATTGACCTAACAAAATACAAAAATCAAGAGCATGTTGGATCCATGTTTATGGACTACAACCTTGAGCAGGTAAATAACATACAGGTTTCAAAGCAGGCAGATATTATGATACTGTTTTATCTGATGGAGGATTTATTTGATAAAAAAGTAAAGCTTGCAAACTGGAATTATTATGAGCCTAAAACCTTGCATGATTCCTCACTGAGTCTTTCCACTCATTGTATTCTGGCTAGTGATCTTGAGGACTCACCTTTGGCATACAGCCTGTTTAATAAAGCTTCAAATATTGACTTGGGACCAAACATGAAAACCAGCGATCATGGAATTCATGCAGCATCAATAGGCGGTTTATGGCAATGTGTTGTCAATGGTTTTGGAGGAGTCAGGATGCTTAACGGTCAAATAAGGATAGAACCGCATCTTCCAAAAGCATGGAAAAGGTTAAGCTTCCCCATATACATAATGGGAAACAGAATAAATGTTGATATATCTAATGGTAAATTAAGGCTGGAAAACACTACTAATAATAATGAAGCCATAGATATATTCTGCAACGGTCAAAGGTACCGATTAAATAAGGAGCTATGTATCAATTACTTATAGTTAACACAGTTTAAAGCGTAAATTAACTCTTGCAAAAAGTCTGTAAACTATAAAAATTGATAGCATAGGTATAGTCAAACATGTTTTATAAAATTTAAAGGAGGACTAAAAATGAGAAGAGTTTTAGCACTAGTAATCGCTGTACTACTTGTTATGGGTATGTTGGCAGGATGCCAAAAAAAGGCTGAGGTTGTAGAGACAAATACCAATGAAAATGGAGCACAAGTAGAAGCAGCTAACAATTTATCCGGTAAGACAGTAACAGTTGGAAGATGGGGCGGCAACGACTCAGAAACAGCGGCATTTAACAAGGCTGTTACAGACTTTACAGCAAAGACTGGCATAAAGGTTGTAGAAAAAGTTTATTCAGACTACAATACTGAGCTTCAAGTAGAGCTAATCGGCGGAACTGCACCAGATGTATTTTATGTTGATGCTTACATGGCACCGTTTTTTATTGAGCAAGGTGTTTTAACACCACTTAATGGAAATGATTTTGAGATTGATGCTTTTTATCAATCCTTAAGAGATGCATTTATACAAGATGGCAAGGTTTATGCAATAAGCAAGGATTATTCAACATTGGCATTATATTATAATAAGAAGTATGTTAATGAAAAAGATATACCAACAACTTTAGAAGAGCTTTGGAATGGCGATTTTCTTACGAATCTGAAGAAAACACTTCCAGAGGGTATGGCAGCCATGACTTACAATCAGGATTTGGCAAGAAAGATGCATATAGCACAAGCTGGCGGAGCATCAATAGTTAAGGACGATACATTATCAAATATAGCAGATCCAGCCATTGTTAATAACCTAAGACCACTAATAGAAGCAGCTCAAAAGGGCAAAATTGTTACTCCGAAAGACTTAGGAGTTGGCTGGAATGGCGATGCCTTAGGAAATGAAAAAACAGCTATGATGATCGAAGGCAACTGGGTACTAGGACATATGGCACAAAACTTCCCAAACATAGAGTTTGGTGTAATGGAAGTTCCAACCTTTGCTGGTAAAAAAGGAACTATGGTATTTACAGTTGGTTACGGCATCAATACTGCAAGCAAAGAAAAAGAAGCAGCGGCAGAGTTTATCAAATATATAACTGGTAAAGAGGGAATGACAACTTGGACAACTGGAGCAGGCGTATTACCTTCACGTAAAGACGTTGCTGATGCAACAAATGTTGCTTCTGATATTAACAAAATCCCTCATATAGCAGGTGCAGCATATGCAACACCTTGGCAAAAGGGAACAACTATGGATACAATAAACAATGAGTTTAAAAACTATCTTCCAGCCATAGTTAAAAAGGAAAAAACCTTAGAAGAAGGGCTTAAGCTGGCACAAGAAGAAGCAAACAAAATAATTCTCGGAAATAAATAATAGTTAGGTATATTGATACTCCAAAGCTTTCTCAAATAAGTTTTTGAGAAAGCTTTGCTATATAAATACCGATAAAGATTTTGCATCTGCCAAAGCGAGAAGCGGTATTTATATTTGATAGAACACGTACATAGCGATTGCCTGATGTAATTTCTTTAACGTGTTCTATATATATAAATGGCGCAGTAATTACAACGAAATTACTGGCTGACAAAATAATTATCGACTCTGGCAGTCTAACTTTTATTTAAGGAATGGTGTTATATATGATGAATAAAAGAAAACGTGCGGTTGCAATACTGGGCTGGAGTTTTTTAACCCCGGCAATGCTTGTTATAGGAATATTTGTCTTTATATCTATCCTATTTGCTTTATACATATCCTTTCATAAGGTAAATCTGTTTACTGGTTATTTTGAATTTATCGGATTAGAAAATTATAAAAGGATTTTCTTAGATAGTAAAACTAGAATTGCATTTCAAAATACCGCTTTTTTTGTAGCAGTTGTTGTTCCCATTCAAACCTTCCTGGCATTGGTTATGGCATCAGTTCTAAACAGTAAAATAAAGGGCAAGCAATTTTTTAGGACTGTTTACTTTCTGCCAACCTTGACCTCCAGTGCTGCTTTAACAATGATTTTTATGTTTTTATTCAGCTTAACAGGACCGATTAATGAAATTGCACTAAAATTAAATCTAATCAAAACTCCGATCAACTTTTTAAATGACGCAAAATTTGCACTAAAAGTTATAATGTCTATGAATATTTGGTCAACTGTTCCGTATTTCATGACTATATACCTTGCTGCCCTTCAAGACATACCAAAAAGCATATATGAGGCAGCGGATGTGGATGGTGCCAGCAGTATACATAAATTTTTCAAGATAACAGTACCTAATCTAAAACCTATAACTACCTTTGTTATGCTTATGGGGATTATTGGTACATTCCAAATGTTCGATCAAGCATATATTTTCTCCAATGGATCCGGAGGACCTGAAAACTCAACTATGACAGTTGCACTGTTGATTTATAGAAATGCCTTTGGTCAGAATAATACGATGGGCTTTGCTACTGCATTATCAATTGTACTATCTGTAGTGATCCTGAGTGTGTCCCTTATTGCAAAAAAACTGAATAACTCTGATAGTTTATATTAGGAGGCGGGACATTATGAATAAAAGAAAGATTCTAAAATATTCATTATATATAATCTTAATATTTTATGCGGCAGTAACACTGTTTCCGTTCTTATGGGCTGTTTCTGCTTCCTTTAAAACATACAAGGAGATAACCGGAGGCGGTCTTAATATACTGCCAAAGGAGGCTACGCTAGGAGCTTATAAAAAGTTGTTCTTAATGGATGAAAACTTCCTGCGATGGATATTTAATTCGTTTTTCATCTGTATAACAGGAACTTTACTAAATGTAATTTTTAACTCAATGGCTGGATATTCATTAGCGCGCTTGCATTTCCGAGGAAAAAATTTGATATTCCATGCTATTTTAGTTTCTATAATGGTACCAGGTCAAGTTCTTTTAATACCTAATTATCTCATTATAAAATGGTTCGGTATGCTGAATTCCTATAGGGCAATAATTTTGCCTATGGCTGTAAATGCCACCTATATATTTATGATGAGACAGTTCTATATTAATTTCCCTCAGAGCTTAGAGGAAGCAGCCTATATTGATGGATTAAGCAGAGTGGGAACCTTCTTCAGAGTAGCTATGCCGCTGGCTAAACCAGCTATAGCTACACAATCGGTATTTATATTCTTAGGTTTTTGGAATGAATTCCTGAAACCTAAGCTGTATTTAGCTGTTCCGTCCAAGTACACGCTTACCGTAGGTATTCAATCTATGATGAGCAGGTACTCAGGTATTACACAATGGGATGAGGTTATGGCAGCAAGTGTAATCTCACTGATTCCCATATTATTGTTGTATATTGTACTAAATAAGTACTTTATGCAAAGCGTTCGTATGGATGGTGAAAAATAAATAAAATGTGTTAAAAACAACTCCCTTGCAAGGGAGCTGTTTTTATTTGCAATATTATTATTACGAAATGAGAAAAATATATCATATATATCTTGTAAAAATAACCAAAAATGTTATAATTAAAAATAGGAGTGAAATGAAACTGGCATTTTATTATTATGTTAACACTTTACTATAATATATAATTCAATGTAATTAAGCTATGCTTTAATTACATTAGGGTTTATATACGCAAAAGAATAAATAGGAAGGAGGACGG
>CALGKJ010000190.1 GCA_937930535.1 uncultured Clostridia bacterium | reverse complement strand
AGTACCCTTGCAACTAATTCAGATATATTTAGTTTTTTTACATAGTCTGATACCAAACTGTAATCTTTATCATATGCAATCCACTTTTTTATCATTTTATCACCAATATTCACAAAAAATAAACCTAGACTAATACTTCATATAGATAACCTACTCTAAAACTTAAAATACTTTTCGTTAAGAGTTGCTAATCTCTTTGTGAGAAACAACTGGATTAAATTTAATTCTGAAGTTGTTTCTCTATAATAATATTCATCTAAGAAATACTATATAGGTTTTTATAAATAAATTCAATAGTAATTTGTTAAATGCATGTAAAACAGACGTTCTCATACTAAGATTAAAATGTAATATTTGTCTTACATAACCATAATTAGCAATTTAGAAGTAACTGTTATCATAAAATTATTAAGGTAACAGCCTCAATGACTGTTACCTCGATAATAATTATTGAGCTATAATTGGTTTAGTATCTTTCTTAAGCAGAATCCAAACTGGACTAGCTATGAATATAGATGAATAAGTACCGCTCACTATACCAACCAACAGAGGAAGTGCAAACTCTCTTAACGAAGGTACCCCAAGTATATACAAAGCTAAAATTGCAATCAAAGTAGTTAATGAAGTGTTAATTGATCGAGCCATTGTTTGTGTCACACTTCTATCTACTAAAGTAACTGAATTTGTATTCTTTGAAAACTTGATGTTCTCTCTTACTTTATCGAAAATAACTATTGTATCATTTATTGAATAACCTACAATGGTCAAAATTGCAGCAATGAAGGAAGAATTTACTGGTATTTGAAATACTGCAAAAACTACTATCATCATAAGCACATCGTGTATTAAAGCTACAATAGCTGCTATACCAAATCTCCATTCAAATCTTATTGAAATATATATAAGTATGCCAGCAATTGCAAACAGTAATGCTGTTACGGCTTGCTGCTTAAGTTCATTACCTATTGAAGGTCCTATTACTTCAAACTGCATGTTTGTTGCTTCTATTCCGAAATTCTCTTTAAAGGAATCTACTATGTCAGCTTGGGTTTCTTCATCTAAAACAACTTTAGTCTTAATCAAAGCTGTTTCATTATCATTACCTGCATAAGTTACTACGGCTTCCTTATCAAATTCTGCAACTATTGTTCTTACATCCTCAATATTAAAATCTTTACCGATTTCTGCTTGTATTGATACGCCGCCTGTAAAATCAATACCGAAGTTTAATCCTCCGTTTATTATTAGGAAAACTAAACCTACAGCCAATATTATTCCAGATATGGAAAACCATAAAAATCTGTACTTCATAAAATTAATAACTTTCATTTAGTCTCCCTCCTATGCACCAAAAAATTTAGTACTCTTGAACAAATTTGTTCCTACCACTAGCTTTATCAAATATTTTGATATTACTATTGATGTAAACATACTTGCAAGTATACCTATTGATAATGTAATTGCAAAGCCTTTTAATGGCCCTGTACCTGTGTAGAATAAAATCGTTGCTGCAATCAGAGTTGTTGTGTTGGAGTCAACTATGGTTAAAAATGCTCTTCTGAATCCAGCATCGATTGCTGCTCTCAGGGTTTTTCCAACTCTCAGCTCTTCTTTCATTCTCTCATAAATGATAACATTAGAGTCAACTGCCATACCAACCGAAAGTATGATACCTGCAATACCTGGTAATGTCAGCGTTGCTCTTAATATGGAAAGTGCTATCACAGAAATTATCATATATACAAATAGTGAAACTACTGCTACAAAGCCAGGCACTCTATAATAAGCTATCATAAAGAGCATAACAATTGCTATACCTATCAAGCCTGCTGTAACTGTCTTTGAAAATGCATTTGCACCTAACTGAGGACCTACTGCCGTCTTAGACAATATTGTCATTTCTACAGGAAGTGCTCCTCCTCTTATAAGCATAGCCAGTCTTTCTGCTTCTTCAACACCGTCCATGCCTTGTATTGTAGCTTCTCCACCGGATATTATATTATTTACTATAGGGTTGGATATTTGATCTTCGTCAAGATATATGCCAATTTTCTTGTTTAGGTTAGCTTCTGTTGCCGCAGCAAACTTTTTTGCGCCTTCTGCATTTAAGGATAAGCCTACTTCATAGGTTCCTTGCATGCTGCCAAGTATAACCTTAGCATCTTTTACATCTTCGCCAGTTAATACTACATTACCCTCTTCATCTCTGAATTCGAGCTTTGCAGTTTTACCAATAATGCTCATAGCTTCTTGAGGATCCTTTACGTCTGGAAGCTGCACTTCAATACGATTGCCGCCTACTCTTACTATAGTAGGTTCTGTTAAGCCAAGTGTATCAATACGTCTGCCTAATACTTCTTTAGCTCTATTCATTTTTTCGTCACTTAAAGGATCTGCTGGGTCATCTTTTGCTTCTAAAAGTACTGTAACTCCGCCTCTCAAGTCAAGACCCTGCTTAATTAGATTCTTCACAGGTACCACATCATATTTGCCCAAATCCAATCCATAAATCATTGTATAGGCTAAAGATGAAATTAATACCAGAATTAGAAGAAACGTCAGTATGTTTTTAAAATTCATTTGTCTACTCCCCCTTTTCTAGTTCACAATGGATATTATATAACTTTTGGAATTCTTAGTCAATCCATGTAGATAAGGATATCCTATGAACTGCTTTGATTTTACAAATTATTAGTTTATTTTTTCCTAATTGCAGCTATTTATTCGTCGAAATTACTATTTATGTATTCCAGTGACAAACTATAATAACCCCTTGCAGATTCTTTTATAACAGCTATTTCACTATCTGTCAATTCTCTAATAACCTTAGCCGGACTCCCCATAATAAGTGAGTTATCTGGAAAAGTTCTGCCTGATGTAACTAGTGAATTTGCTCCAACTATACTATTATTCCCAATTACAGCACCATCCAGTATAGTTGCACCCATACCAATCAAGCAGTTGTCTTTTACTGTACATCCATGAATGATTGTATTATGTCCAACTGTTACATTTTCTCCTATTGTCACTCCATGCTCAAGGGCGCAATGAATCACTGTGCCATCCTGAATGTTTGTCATTTTACCAATATGAATTTCATTGACATCTGCCCTCAGCACAGCATTGTACCAAATGCTGCAACCTTCTTCAACTGTGCATCTTCCTATTATTGTAGAATTTTCTGCTACAAATGTATTCCCTTTAATAAATGGTTTATATGTTTTATAAGATATTATCATTTAATCATACCACCTTAATATTTTTTCTATTTAGATTAATATATAAATCGCACATCATATTTACTACGATTTATATATCTGTCTAAATATGAACAGGTTCTAAATATACATAGTATGTCCAATTATTATATAAAAATAAATGTATTATTGAATAGAATTATTTTTCCGCTTAATATAGATAACCAACTCTAAATCTCAAAATACTTTTCGTTAAGAGTTGCTAATCTCTTTATGAGAAACAACTGGATAAGTTTAATTTTGAAGTTGTTTCTCTATAAAAGAACGCACTGTACTTTATATAATACAGTGCGTTCCTTGTAATAAAACTAAAATTGTTGTTTTATTATCAAAAGATCAAAACTATCTAAATGTTAAAAACCGTTTCTATTTGTTGCTGACTTATGTACTCTAGTGTTTTCAACATTCTCACACTTTTGATTAGCCACTGTACAAGAAGTCTTACATGCTGACTGGCAGGAATTTTGACATTCTCCGCATCCGCCATTCATTGAGCTTTCACATAAAGACTTTGTATTTATTGTTTTTATATGCTTCATTCAGTATCCACCTCCAAGACATTTTCTATAAAATTATAACACAAGTACAGTTGGCTGGAAAGTTTTTTTTGTTCAGCTATGTACTCAAGTTTACTCCTATTACCCCTCCAATAAGTCCAACCGAACTACCCATTATCATTTTAATACTAAAGTACATATCAAATGCAAATTTTTGTCCAAATGCAATTGTAATAGGAATTAACATTAGTACAAAGGATAACCCTAATACTAACCCAAAAAGCCAGCCTTTTCTTTTGATTCTTTTTCCTCCATATATACCTGATAAGGATATACTTATTATTACGATAATCTGCGTTACCTTTGCTATTGACTCATCGGACATTGATGAATATGATAATATCAAAGCATATGCTATTACCATAATCAGAGAAGATATAAAGCACATTATTAGAGCCTTTAGCAGTACTATGTAAATGCTTGCTTCACCGTTATCCTTTGCTGAAAAGTTCGTTAAGTTTTTCATGCTACAGCCTCCTATCCATAATAACAATTTGTTTACTGCCAAACACAGTCTAAACCCTTTTAAGGGAAACAAATTTATAATATAAAAATAAGCATTAAA
>CALGKJ010000189.1 GCA_937930535.1 uncultured Clostridia bacterium | reverse complement strand
AAAAGCTTACTTGCAAACTTAATTGCCTTACTTGCTGCACTGCTAGGTGCAAAGGTGCTGATAGTAGATCCTAAATCCGAGAGGGGCAATTGGGCGAAGGTACTTACATGGCTTAAACCATACCTTAACATTATAGAACTGTCACCGGCAAAGGAGAATAAAGGCAAACTTGACATGTTCAGAGTTATGATAAAAAGTCTAGGCAGTAATCCCGCTGATGAGGAGATAAGAGAAGCTTCAAAGATAGCTGCTGAGTATGCGTTAACCATATTAGGCACTTTATGCGGATATAAGACTGCTGATGAAAAAATGGAGTATTTGGCTGATGCAGTAAATTTAGTTTCACAGGATAAAGAGCCAAATATGACAAAGGTTATCACTTCACTGGAACATTTAAGTAACAAGGCAGAAAGCAGCAATGATAGGGATATATATGGGAGAGTGAGAAAAACAATATTAAACATGATAAATAACTCAGCCTATGCACACTTATTGTTTGGGGATGGAACTGAAGAAGTAATAGACATAACAAAGCCCATAAATATTATTCAAACTCAAAACCTCACTATACCAGAAGAAGGCAAGGATGAAGGTGAATATACATACCAAGAGAGAGTTGGAATGGCACTGCTGCTTTGCACATCATCTATAGGGATGGAGTTTGCAAGACAGGGAAGAGATATGTTAAAGCTTTTCGTTCAGGATGAAGCTTCAGTATTAAAAAGATCATCTACAGGGAAAGCCTTGAAAAATAGAATGGTTAAAATGGGAAGAACGGAATTTGCATCAATAATGTTAATAGGGCAGAATGTATCAGATATAGGTGAGGATGAGGATGTTAAAGCGAATATAGGCACTAAGTTTGCATTTGCCACCAAGTCAAAGGCTGAAGCCAGAGAAGTACTCAAGTACCTTGAATTAAATTATGAATCAGAGGAGCTTCAGGAAATGCTTTTAGAGCTTCCTACTGGAGTATGCTTGATGAAGGACATAGAAGGAAGAGTAGCAATTCTTGAAGTAGAGCCATTGTTTGATGAGCTGATTGAAGCCTTCAATACTACTCCAGAGCTTAAGATAGATGCAGATAAAACAGAGGTTTTAGATGAAAGTAGAAACGAAGCTATTACAGAGACAGAAGAAGAACCTCTAAGAAGCCAAGTAAATGCGGAAAGTGATCAGATTTCAGATGTAAATGACAGTGTAGAGATTGAATCTACCAGTTTGAAAGAAAAAGAGAATGAGTCAGAGGATAAACCCGCCGTATTAGACTTTTTGAGTGAGTGGGGTAACTGATATGAAAGATAGATATAAGTTATTGATACTGGCTATTGTTGTAATAGCCAATCTGCTAATAGTTAATGTCAGCGCACAAGAGCCGGTGGATTTGGCAGGTTTCATGCCGGATATAAAGACGCTTACAGAAAAAGCAACTATTACTCCGGAATATTCTCAATATCCTTGGAACAGATATACCTTTGATATTGAGAAGGGCGGAGGATTAATAGATATTAATTCTATAATGAATGTACTTCCAGGCATATTCTTTGCGCCACTTGTTTTAATCAGCAAATTTACTATATTTCTTCTTGTAAGCTGCTATAAGTTAAATATTTACGAAATGATGCCTGAAGCAATTAACAGCATAGTAGGTGCAATAAAAACAGGTATATTTGAGGGATTCTATGAGGTTGTTATTGTATTGGCCGGAGTGTATGGCATGTATATATCATATAAAGGCAGTAAGACCAGCGGTATAAAGGTATCCATTTCAACAATATTAGTATTTGGACTATCTACATGGTTTTTCCTTAATCCAAGCCTGTTTGCTACGAATATAAATAAAGCCTCTGAAACAATATCCGTTAATGTATTGGTTCAGACTACAAAGGCTGTAGGTTCTGCAAGCTCTCAAAGGTATAACATAAATAATGCTGACGATACAGTTGTGCTGTTAGGCAATATGTTTTGGGATATGGCAGTAAAAAAACCTTATGAGCTTGTTCAGTATGGCTCAGTTAATCAATATGATCCCAATGAGTTTTTAAAGTATGAGGTAGGAAGCGATGAGCGTAAGGAGCTGGCTGATAACTTCGCCAAAACAAACTCGTTTTTTACTTTGGCAGGTTTATCAGGAAGGATAGCTTTGGCATTCATAATGCTTCTTCTAGGCTTGGTGTATAACGCTTGTATAGCATTAATAGCCTTAGCCATAGCATATAACCATATGGCTGCACTGTTTTGGATATGCTTTGCCGGAGTGTTCTTTCTAGCAGCCTTATATCCTAAAAACGGACTAGGGGTATTGGCAAACTGGGGCATAGAAACCTTCGGATTTGCACTAAAGAGGATAATAATTGTAACCGCACTCAGCATTTACTTTGGAATATCCTTAACCATTTACGGAATGGCTGGCAAGTATGGCTATTTTATGGTAATAGCCATGAACATAGTAATATTAGCAATAGCCATAGCTAAGCATCAAAAGATTTATGAACTGCTACTAGGGCTGTTTACAGCAAATGAAGCAATGGTTAATAAGGGCATGCAGAAGGAATCAATGGGCAGCAAGTTAAGCAGAGCTGTAGTAACTGCATATGCGGGGCAAAGGCTAATGAGCAATTTGAAGCAGAAGCGTGAACAAAACCAATATAAGAATTTTGAAAGAAAATATAAAGGCAAGGCAGAGGACGTATTAACACAAAGATATACCGCTGATAAGAATGTAGCTAGAAGTGATGCTAAGAAAAAGCTTTCAGAACGATATAACAGAGAGAAGATGGAAGCACAGAAAAGAGCTAAAGATACAGGTAAAAAGCCTGAATACAGTAGGTTTGTATTAGAAGCTGACAAGAGAGTTAAAGCCGGACTTCCACTATGGACTGAGGCACAGATAGAGGCAAATACCATAGAAACTGATTTTGTAAAACAAGTTGATAACAGAAAGGAAAAGGGCTTTACCCTATATTCAGATGATCAGATTAAATCAACAGTCAACCATATGTACAAGCTTAAAAAGGAAGGCAATAATCCGGACAGATTGTTGTTTACTGATGTAGAAGGTAAATCCAGAGAGGATATAAGAATTGATCAGAAAGTTAAAGACCAAGAAATAAAGACTGCTAAGAACTATATGAATTTGGAAAAGACCATCAATAATAACAAGATTGAAGATAATATTGAAGCATATCCAGAAGGACATTTTAAATCTAAGTCCGTTGTAAAGAGTTATGGAAGAAAAGGAATAAGAGGTATTTCTATGCTGGGGCAGACTGTTAGAAATCAGGTTGAGAATCAGATTAACACAGTAAAAAGTGCTATGAACTATGGGGTTGAAGCACCAGCCGTAGACACAGAAGTTATAGAGAATCCTCCGGTAGATAATGTTATAAATCTAGCAGAAAAAATAAACGAGGTTAAGGAGCATGCAGTACACGCACAAGCTTCAGAACCAAGTGAGAGCAGCACAGTTGATATTAAGTCGAATCCTAGTTTAAATACCATTACTATTACTGAGGAAACCTCTAAGGAAACTAGGGAGACCGTTAAAACTAAGATAGTTGCAGATAAGGAAAAAAATGTAGAGGTTAAAGAAAATATAAAAGAGACCGAAGCCCATACCAATGAAGTAAAGCTGCACCAGGAGAAAATAAAATCTGAAACCATTAGAAGTACTGATATTGAAGAAACTGCAAAGGATGTACAGAATAAAAAAGAGCTGAAAATAACTGAGAATAACAAGCATATAGACAATAAGCACGTTGAAGAAAATGAGACCCATAATCAGCGGGAAGTTCGGAATACAGTCAAGGAAAGTATTATAAATACCATAAATGTTGAACAGTCGGTAACTGAAAATCGAGTATCAGGAAAAGCGCAAATAACCGGAGCCGAAATAATGCTGGCAGCTAATATGGTAGTCAATAAGGGCAAGAGTAAAGCCAATAATCAAAATGGAGGCTCAACCAAGTCTTACAAAAGGCTTAACATTGTAGGTGATGATTCAAAAGCAGCAGAGGGGTTAAAAGAAAGTAATGGATAAGCTGAAGGATAAGGTTAAGAAACGGATTATAAGGTGGATAATACTAAGTTTTTTAATGATATTTATATTGCCCTTCTGCATGGTTTCCTGCGCTGTATTAATAATAGTTGGAATACTAGGCGGTAATGATATAGAGATTGCAAACAGTACCACATTAACCGCCGAATACTTAATAGCAGTAAAGACAATAAGTGATCAGCAGGGACTTGATTTTATAAAGCTTCTTACATTGTCCACTGTTGAGGGTGAGGGAACATATAATACGGAGGTTTTGGAAAAAGCTTTAGGAAGGATGGGAGAGCCTATAAAAATCCGCAGCTATGAAGAAACTTTATATTCAACCTACAAGAAAATATATGGAGAGCTTAAGACTGGTGCAATACCACTCAAAACATTGATAGTTAAATCTATAGATATTGATGAAAGTGGAATCAAGCTATACAAGAATATAAGTGAAATTGAATGGAACTACAGCCACTCTAATGACTTTGGTAATGACAGAACCTATGGAGGAGAGCGCAAGCACCTAGGCAACGATATAATGGCAGTCAAGGGAACACCAATAGTAAGTATGTGCGATGGAATTATAACTCAAATAGGGTGGAATGAATTGGGTGGCTGGCGGATTGGCATAACAGATAAGAATGGCACGTACTGGTATTATGCCCATATGAACAGCTATGCTGCCGGCATGCGTCAAGGATTAAATGTATCGGCGGGTACATTAATAGGTTATGTGGGAAGCTCCGGATATGGTTCTGTTGGTACTACTGGAAAGTTTGCAGACCATCTTCATTTACAGATAGGCATAATAGAGCAGGGACATAAAGGTTATGTATGGGTTAATCCGTATGAGATAGTGAGGTTTATGGAACCATACAGGACAAGCATTATTAAATATATAGGGGAGTGAGAAGTGGAATGAATGCAATACTGGCAACCAATTTCAAAGAATTAAATGAACACATAATGCGAGACTTCAACAATATAAATGTTGTTGTAGACGATATTCAAACCCAAAGTGAGACAATAGAGCAAATAATAAGCAGTGAAAACATTGACTTCATTCTGCTTACAGATTTGCTAAGAGGCGATAAGGGAGTTGCTGAATTTCTGGAGCTTATATCAGGTATGAAAGCTCCAGATACAAAGCTTTACTTTATAGCTCAGGAATATGACGAAGCAATACTTAAGACCATGGCAAAGCATGAAATAAAGTACTATAAGAAGCTCAGCCAAACCTTGGATGAATTTATAGAATCAATATATGAGGACTTTCAACAGCAGCAGGGTAAGCTGGTTATAAAGGAAAAGGTAATCCTAAAAAAAGAAACAGTGGAAAAGCTGGTTCAAGTAGGCTTTAAAAAGCTGGTACTGACAGTATGGGACAATGCAGAGTTTGGCTGTGAGCTGGCATACATAATAGCAAAGCTTACAGATCACAACGTAATGCTCATAGACTTGGATTTGCTTTCCCCAAAGGCAGATATGATACTTAATATACCAAAGCATCCGGAAGGGATAAGGAACCAGGGCATATTTACTATGTCGGGACTCAATATAATCCTGGATTCCATTGAGAAGAATATATTCACTCCAGAGCTTCTTTATGAAGCAGCTATAAAAAGAAAAGAGAATAGAAATTTGCATGTATTGACTGGTAATTACTCTTTAGAGAATTATGATTATTACAGTGACGAAAGCTTGATAAAGCTTATAGAACATTCATATAGAACCTTTGAAATAACAATACTTCTGGTTAATAAATCAATATATGATGAATACACCTTCAGAGCTTTGGAAAAGTCA
>CALGKJ010000188.1 GCA_937930535.1 uncultured Clostridia bacterium | reverse complement strand
CATAGAAGAAGCAAATTATACTGCACAATTGGTAGGCAGCGTAATAGGTGAGGTATTAAAAGACCTAGAGGAATAGGTGAGCAAATGCAAAAACGCAGTGATAATAAACGACAGGAAAAGCAGGAAACGAAAATATTAGCGATAAAAAAAATATTGATATTCATGATTTTTATATTATTCACTGGAACAGCCATATATGCAGTGGACACTTCCACCAACAAAATCATGAACTCCAAGGAGGATAAGAGTGCACTAGGAATATACTTATCGGTTGATAAAAGCTTGCATATAGATATTGCAGGTGAAAAGTATAATCTTAAAGCTGATGGCTTAATCAATATAATCAATAGTATAGGTGAGGGCATAACAAATCTCAAAACAAAAATAAATTATATTTTTTACAGATAAAAAGCATTAGTTCCGCACTAATGCTTTTTTGATAATGCAGTATAAAAAAATTTTTTATTTTATAAAGCTTGATATTTAAGGATAAGATGTTATATGCTATAATTTATAAGGTTATTTATCAATAAGTAATAAACAAATATATTATATAGATTTCCAAAGGAGGAAAGCCATATATGGCAAGTGATAGACAAAAAAATATTAGAAACTTTTGTATTATAGCGCATATTGACCACGGAAAATCCACATTGGCTGATAGACTCATAGAAAATACAGGTGTTATTTCTAAAAGAGAAATGGAAGAGCAAATATTAGATAATATGGATTTAGAAAGAGAAAGGGGCATTACTATAAAGCTCCAATCAGTCAGATTAAATTATAAGGCACAGGATGGCAATGAGTATACATTTAATCTTATTGATACCCCAGGACATGTTGACTTCACATACGAGGTTTCCAGAAGTCTGGCGGCATGTGAGGGTGCTATACTGATAGTAGATGCTACTCAGGGTATTGAAGCACAAACTTTAGCTAATACATACCTAGCCTTGGACAACAATCTGGAGCTGTACCCTGTAATAAATAAGATTGACCTGCCCAGTGCGGATCCTGAATTTGCAAAAAAGGAAATAGAGGATGTAATAGGACTGGATGCCTCCAATGCAGCACTTATATCTGCAAAGGAAGGCATAGGAATAGATGAAGTGCTTGAGGGTATTGTAAAATTCGTGCCGCCTCCAAGAGGCGATGAAAACAATCCTTTAAAGGCGTTAATATTCGACTCATTTTATGATACCTACAAAGGCGTTATACCCTTTATCAGAGTAGTTGACGGTGTAATAAAGCCAGGTACAAAAATGAGAATGATGAGTGTAAATAAAGAATACGAGATAATAGAGGTAGGAACCTTCCGACCTCATTTGACACCTTGCGATATATTGATGGCTGGAGATGTCGGCTACGTTACTGCAAGCATAAAGACAGTCAGAGATGTACATGTAGGTGATACTATAACAGATGCAAATAATCCATGTGCAGAGCCCCTTCCCGGCTATAGGAAGGCTACTCCCATGGTTTACTGCGGAATATATCCTGCTGACGGAGCTGACTATGAAAACCTGAGAGATGCACTGGAAAAGCTTCAGCTTAATGATGCGGCACTGTTATTTGAACCTGAAACCTCTGCTGCACTCGGCTTTGGCTTCAGATGCGGATTCCTTGGTCTTCTGCATATGGAAATAGTACAGGAAAGATTAGAACGAGAATATGACATGGACTTGGTAACAACAGCTCCAAGCGTTATTTATCATGTTATAAAAACTGACGGAGAGCTTATTGAGGTATCCAATCCTACGAATCTACCTCCTTTACAAGAGGTGGACTATATGGAAGAGCCTATTGTAAAGGCATCAATAATGACTCCAACGGAGTATGTAGGCTCAATAATGGAGCTTTGCCAGAACAGAAGAGGCATCTACAAGGATATGGAATACATGGAGTCAACCCGTGCAATTTTGCATTATGATTTACCATTAAATGAGATAATATATGACTTCTTTGATGCGCTAAAGTCAAGAACAAAGGGATATGCTTCCTTTGATTATGAGCTTAAGGGCTATGAAAAATCAGAGCTTGTGAAGCTTGATATACTGCTGAACAGTGATATAGTGGATGCTCTTTCTTTTATAGTACACAAGGATAAAGCCTACGGCAGAGGAAGGGCAATGGCAGAGAAGCTAAAGGATGTAATACCAAGACAAATGTTTGAAATACCCATACAGGCAGCAATTGGTCAAAAGGTTATAGCAAGAGAAACTGTCAGAGCTCTAAGAAAAGACGTTTTGGCAAAATGCTATGGCGGGGACATCACAAGAAAGAAAAAGCTTCTTGAAAAGCAAAAAGAAGGAAAGAAGCGTATGAGACAGGTGGGAACTGTAGAGCTGCCTCAGGAAGCCTTTATGTCAGTATTAAAATTAAACGATTAATACAAAAAGCTGGATAGGAGTCTAAAATGAAGGAAATAGGTTTATATATTCACATTCATTTTTGTAAAAGCAGGTGCTTGTATTGTGACTTTAATTCATATTCAGACAAAGCTTCAATGGTAGATATGTATATAGAGACATTGATGCAGGAAATAGAGCTGTACAATGAAAATGATTTTAAATATAAAACAGTGTTTTTGGGTGGGGGTACTCCCACCTTTATTCATTATACACATATAGGAAATATCATGAAAAAAATACTCCCAAAGACAGTAAAGGATGTAGAAATCAGCATAGAATGTAATCCAGGAACAGCTTCCTTGGAGAGCCTTTCTTATTATAGGGAAATTGGAATCAATAGAATCAGTATAGGACTGCAAGCATGGCAAAATGAGCTTTTACAAAAAATTGGGAGGATTCACAATATTGAAGAGTTTTTGAGCACCTATGATTCAGCAAGAAAAGCAGGTTTTGAGAATATAAGTGTAGACTTAATGTTTTCACTGCCTGAGCAAAGTCAAAATCAGTGGAAAGAAACACTGCAAAATATTTGCAGCTTAAAGCCAGAACATATATCCTGCTACAGCCTGAAGCTTGAGGATGGAACTGTATTAAGTAATATGTATGATAGGGGTCACGTAAAGCTGGCTGGAGATGAGGAAGACAGACTGATGTACCATACAGCAATTGAGCTGTTGAGAAGCAGGGGATATGAACAATATGAAATATCGAACTTTTCACAGCCTAGTAAGGAATGTAAGCATAATTTAGTTTATTGGAATAACCAAGAATACCTTGGCATAGGTGCTGGCAGTCATTCAAAACTGGGTAATAAACGTTTCTGGAACTACAGAGATATCCAACAGTATATTGATGCTGTTTCAAAAGGTATTACCCCTGTAGAAAACTACGAAGCTATTGACAAGGAAGAGGAGCTTTGGGAGAGTATATTTTTATCCCTAAGGCTAAATAAGGGCATTGATATACCGAGCTTTAATAAAAGGTATAACATTAAATTTACAGAAAAATATTCAAAGATACTAAATAAGCTTGTGGAAAAAAAGCTTATTATAGTAAGCAAAGAAAATATAAAGCTGACAGCTTTAGGTATGGATTTGAGTAATCAGGTTTTTATGGAGTTTATATAATTTTAAAATTTCTTCAAAAAAACTATTGACAAATTTTTATAGGAGTGATATTTTAAAGACAGAATTAGCACTCGATAAACACGAGTGCTAACAAGGTGGTGAACAAGGTGAATCTGGGTGATAGAAAAAAGCTTATACTACAGGCAATTATAGAGGACTATATTAATACTGCTGAGCCAGTAGGGTCGAGAACCATTTCAAAGAAATATCTTACAGGAACCAGTCCTGCTACAATAAGAAATGAAATGGCTGACCTTGAGGAAATGGGGTACATAGAACAACCGCACACCTCAGCGGGAAGGGTACCGTCCGATAAGGGCTATAGGCTGTATGTAGATGAGATTATGGAGCAAAAAAGGCTAAATGACGTTCAAACAGATTTGATTAAAAAGCAGTTTCTTGACACATTGGGAGAAATTGACCGTTTAGTTAAAAATGCATCTAAGCTGCTTTCTCAAATGACCCAATATACATCTATTATACTGACACCACAATTAAAAAGAACCAGCGTGAAACAAATACAACTTCTAAGCATTAATAATAAGACTGTGCTTGCAGTTATTGTTACAGATGCAGGGATTGTAAAAAATTGTGTTTTGAGAGTTATGAGCGATGTATCCAGTGAATTATTAGAGAAGCTTAATAACATGTTGAACAGCAAGCTTGTGGGCTTATGCATGGAAGATTTGCAAAGTCTAAGTTTGGACGATATAGCTCGTAATACTATGCCCCATGGGGAAATAATTGAACAGCTTCTTCCAGAATTAATACAGACTCTGATATATTCTGATACAGTAGATATTCACCTTGATGGAGCAGCCAATATATTGAATCTGCCAGAATATTGTGATATACAAAAGGCAAAAAGTTTTTTGAATGTACTGGAAGAGAAAGAACTGCTATTTAACGTTTTGAGTAAGTCGGACAGCGACATGAATGTAAGCATAGGAACTGAAAATCAATATGAGCAATTCCACAATTGCAGTTTAATCACAGCTACTTACAAGATTAACGGAAAAACAATTGGTTCTGTCGGAGTAATAGGACCTACAAGGATGGAATATTCCAAGGTAATATCAATAGTTGACTGCATGACTCATAATCTTAGTGAGATATTAACTAAAATACTTAAGGGTTGATAAAGTTTTTATATAATAAAAGATGTATAAAACAGTAAAGGTGGGCTGATTAATGAAGGGAAAAAAGCAAAAGGGACAAAAGGAAGAGATTTTAAATGAAAATATTGATAATATCAATGACTGTGAAGCAGGCTGTGAGCAAAGCCAATGCTGCTGCCAAGCTGATAACGAAGCAGAGCAGAATAATTGTGAACAAGGTGAATTAGAGCAGCTAAAAAAATCTCTGGAAGAAAAATCAAAGGAATCAGAAGAAAACTACAATAGATTTCTAAGAATGCAGGCTGATTTTGAAAACTATAAAAGGCGTATAGCAAGGGAGCGTGAGGAGCTTTATTATTCTTCGCTAGAGGGCATAGTAAAAGAGCTGCTGCCTGTTATTGATAACATGGAAAGGGCATTAGCTGCCTTTAAAGCTGATAATTTGGATAACAAGTATATAGACGGCGTAGATATGATATCAAAGCAATTGCTGAATACACTGCAAAAAAATGGGCTAAAGGAAATCGAAGCACAAGACAAGGATTTTGATCCTAACGTACATCATGCTGTTATGCAAACAGAAGGCGAGGATGACGAGGAAAATAAAATAAAAGAGGTATTCCAGAAGGGATATACTTTAGGTTCTAAGGTTATAAGACCATCACTAGTAAAGGTTTCAGTAAAAAACAGCTAGCTTTTAAAATTTATATAACCTGAATGAAAAGACGGTCTACCCGGATTTTCATCGGCAATCAACGAAAATAAAGCAAATCTAAGGCAGTGACCCAAGACAGACGCAGTTTTATTTTCGTATTAAATATATTGATTTAATTATAAGGAGGAAGACTGATAAAATGGCTAAAGTAATAGGTATAGACTTAGGTACAACTAACTCATGTGTTGCTGTTATGGAGGGTGGAGAACCAGTAGTTATTGCAAACGCAGAAGGTAACAGAACTACTCCATCAGTTGTAGGTTTTTCAAAAAATGGTGAAAGATTAGTAGGTCAGGTTGCGAAAAGACAAGCAATTACAAACCCTGATAGAACTGTAATTTCAATAAAAAGAGAAATGGGAACAAATTACAAGGTCAATATTGACGGAACTGCATATACACCACAAGAAATATCTGCTATGATATTAACTAAACTGAAGCAGGATGCAGAAGCTTACCTAGGTGAAAAGGTAACTCAAGCAGTAATAACTGTACCAGCATATTTCAGTGACAGCCAAAGACAGGCAACAAAGGATGCAGGTAAGATTGCGGGACTTGAAGTTCTTAGAATTATCAACGAGCCTACTGCTGCATCTTTAGCATATGGTATGGACAAGGAAGAAAACCAGAAGATTCTTGTATTCGACCTTGGCGGCGGTACTTTTGACGTATCAATACTAGAGCTTGGCGACGGAGTATTTGAAGTATTGGCAACCAGCGGTAATAACAGACTAGGCGGAGATGACTTTGACCAAAGAGTAATAAACTACCTAGCTGATGAGTTTAGAAAAGAAAGCGGAATAGACTTGAAAAATGACAAGATGGCTTTACAAAGATTAAAGGAAGCCGCTGAAAAGGCAAAAATAGAGCTTTCAGGCGTACTTCAAACGAACATTAATCTTCCGTTTATAACTGCTGATGCAAGCGGTCCAAAGCACCTTGACATAACACTTACAAGAGCGAAATTTGATGAATTGACACATGACCTTGTTGAAATGACAATGGAGCCAACAAGAAAGGCTCTTTCTGATGCAGGTCTTTCAGTGGATAAATTAAATAAAATTATGCTTGTTGGTGGTTCAACAAGAATCCCAGCAGTACAGGACGCAGTTAAAAAGCTTACTGGAAAAGAACCCTACAAGGGAGTAAACCCAGATGAGTGCGTTGCAGTAGGAGCAGCTATACAAGCAGCAGTATTAACTGGTGAAGTAAAGGACGTTCTACTGCTTGATGTAACTCCTCTTTCCTTGGGTATTGAAACGCTAGGCGGAGTATCAACAAAGCTTATTGAAAGAAATACTACAATACCTTCAAAGAAGAGCCAGATATTCTCTACTGCTGCTGACGGACAGACCAGCGTTGAAATACACGTGCTTCAAGGTGAAAGAGAAATGGCAGCATATAACAAGACATTAGGAAGATTCCAGCTTACTGGAATACCACCAGCACCAAGAGGAGTACCGCAAATCGAAGTAACCTTTGATATAGACGCAAATGGTATAGTGCATGTTTCTGCAAAGGATCTTGGAACAGGAAATGAACAGAAGGTTACAATAACTGCAAGCACAAATCTTTCAGATGAAGATATACAAAAAGCAGTTAGAGATGCAGAAATGTATGCAGCAGAAGATAAGCAAAGAAAAGAAGAAGTAGAAGCAAGAAATCAAGCAGACAGTCTTGTTTATCAAACAGAAAAGTCCATGAAAGAGCTTGGCGACAAGCTAAGTGAGGAAGATAAGTCCAGAATTGAGGCAGAACTTAATAAGCTTAAAGAAACATTAAAGGGTACAGATATAGAAGCAATTAAAGCTTCTACAGAAGAGCTTACAAAGGTGTTCTACGAAATATCAGCTAAGGTATACCAAGCAGGTGCAGGTCAGCCGGGAGCACCAGGCGCAGAACAAGAAGGATTTGGCGGAGCCCAGGACGATAATACAATAAATCCCGAATACAAGGTTGAAGACGACAAATAGTAAAGCATAAGAAAGTATAATTGTTAAACAAATTGGCAATAGGCAGTAGGCGATAAGCATTTATCTTATCACTGCTGCTCATTGTCAATTTATGATGCAAACAAGTAACGTATATAATTTTTAGGTGGTGAGGTAATGGCGGCAAAGAGGGATTATTATGAGGTGCTTGGCATAAGCAAAACAGGAGATGCAGATGAAATAAAGAAAGCCTATAGAAAGCTTGCCAAGCAATATCATCCTGACGTTAATCCGGGTAATAAGGATGCAGAAGCAAAATTTAAAGAGATAAATGAAGCATATGAAGTATTAAGTGACAAGGATAAAAAGGCAAAATACGATCAGTTCGGACATGCGGGAGTAGATCCTAACGGCTTTGGAGGCGGTGGCGGCGGCTTTAGCGGCTTCGGCGGCTTTGACGGAGGCTTCAGCGACTTAGGTGACATTTTCAATATGTTTTTTGATGGATCTGGCTTTGGGTCATCTAAAAAGCGTAATGGACCTTCAAAAGGAGCTGACTTAAAGTATGAGCTGGAGATTGAGTTTAATGATGCAGCCTTCGGTGTTAAGAAGGAGATTCATGTAAATAGAAATGAAACCTGTGAAGATTGCAAGGGAAGCGGTGCGAAGCCAGGTACAGAGGTAACGACCTGTAAAAAGTGCGGCGGTACAGGAGAAGTAAAATTTGCACAAAACACAGTCTTCGGAAGAGTTGTTAATGTAAAGCCCTGTGACGATTGTCATGGGGAAGGCAAGATTATAAAAACACCTTGCAGCAAGTGTCTTGGAAGAGGAAGCGTAAGAAAGAGCCGCAAAATAACCATAGATATTCCAGCAGGAGTTGAAACAGGCTCAGTAATGCCGCTAAGAGGAGAGGGCGAACCAGGACAAAAGGGCGGACCAAATGGTGATTTATATATCTATATTAGAGTAAGACCTCATAAGATATTTAAACGTGAGGGTACAAATATATTCTGCGATATACCTATATCCTTTGTACAAGCAGCACTTGGAGCAGAAATCCTCATTCCCACACTGGAAGGAAATGAGGAATTTGAGATACCAGAGGGGACGCAGACAAACAGTACCTTCAAGATAAAGGGCAAGGGAATTCCAAGCCTTAGAAGCAAAGTGCGGGGGGATCTGTTCTTTACAGTTAAGGTTGAAGTGCCTAAAAAACTAAGTGACAAACAAAAAGAAATACTACGCAGCTTTGCTGATGCAGTGGGTGAAAATTCAGGAGACAATAGTAAGACTTTTTTTGACAAGGTTAAAGGTGCTTTTAAATAAAGTGAGCCTTTAAATTAACAATAACTATAGGTACTATAAAATAAAACTCAACGGGATTGTTGAGTTTTATTTTGTAGATTGAGTTTTAGAGTTGTTGGCTATAATAATTAAAATTTGATATATAAATACAAACATAAATTCCCCAAATATGATACTCACAAAAAGTATACATGTACATATAAATGTAATAAGGAGTGGACAACAAATGAAGTATATAGAAGTTAAGGTACTTACAACAACAGAGGCATCAGACGCAGTGTCATATATGATGTATGATTTAGGAGCGGCAGGCGTTGTAATAGAAGATCCCAATGACTTTAAAATGCTCAATCAGGATGAAAAAAGCTGGGATTATATAGAGGACGAATTGATCCAATCTCTAGGAGAGGATGCAAAGGTTAAGGGGTATTTTTCAGAGCTTGATTTTAGTGAAGTGGTATTAAATGAGCTGAAGTCCCGCCTAGCTGAGCTGGATAGCTTTGGTCTTGACAAAGGTAAGGCGGAAATAAGCTTAGGTGAAGTGCATGAAGAGGATTGGGCAACTGCGTGGAAGCAGTACTATAAGCCTGTTAAAGTCGGCGAAAAGATAGTAATAAAGCCAACCTGGGAAAGCTATGAAGCAAGCGAAGAAGATGTAATCATAGAGCTTGACCCCGGTATGGCGTTTGGTACTGGTACTCATGAGACTACAGTTATGTGTATAAAGCTTATAGAAAAGTATATAAAGCCTGACAACGTAGTATTTGATGTAGGCTGCGGCTCGGGCATTTTAGGAATCGCTGCTGCTAAATTAGATGCAGAAAAGGTGATTTGTGTAGATATTGAAGAAGTATCCTGCAAGGTTTCAAGAGAAAATATACAAATGAACAATGTAGAGAACAAAGTTGAAGTAAGATGCGGAAATCTTTTAGATGTAGTAAAGGAAAAGGCTGATATGATAATAGCCAATATTATCGCAGACGTTATTATTGGTTTTAGTGAAGACGTAGACAAATTCCTTTTAGAAGGCGGTATTTTTATATCCTCAGGAATCATAAAGGACAGAAGAGACGAGGTAATAGAAAAGCTTGTTAAAGAGGGCTTTAGCATATATGAGTTGCTGGAGATGGGCGAATGGTGTGCTATTGCTTCTGGAAAGGGTATCAATGCATAGATTTTTTATTGATAGTAATAGCTTTAGTAATAACAGCATCACGATTACGGGCGAGGATGTTCAGCACATATCAAAGGTACTGAGATTGAGAAATGGTGATGAAATAACCTTATGCGACCAGAAAGGTATGGACTATCAGGTTAAGATAGAAAGTATATCTAAGGAAAGTGTAATAACTACAATAATAAACAGCTATAAATCTAAAGGTGAAGCAATTATACAAACAGTTTTATATCAAGGAATACCTAAATCAACGAAAATGGATGATATAATACAAAAATGTACAGAGCTGGGCATTAATAAAGTAGTGCCTGTTGTTACATCCAGAACAGTTGTGAAGCTGGAAACTGAGAAGGATGAGCGAAAGAAGGTTGAGCGTTGGAGTAAAATTGCTGAGGAAGCATCCAAACAAAGCAGACGAGGTGTAATACCTATTATTAGTATGCCAATGTCATTAAGTGAAGCACTTATTGATGCACAAAACTCAGATATTATAATAATGCCCTATGAACTGGAACAGAATACAAATATAAAAAAGGCAATAAAATCTCAAGCTGCTAAAAGTATTGCGATTTTTATCGGACCTGAGGGCGGCTTTGATGCATCAGAGGTAACAGAAGCAACGAGAAATAATGTTATACCAGTAACCCTTGGCAGCAGAATTCTCAGAACCGAGACCGCAGGTGTTGCAGCCTTAACTTGTGTAATGTACGAATTTGAAGAGTTATAGAGAAACAACTTCATAATTTAATATTCTTGGAGGAATTTACTTGAAAAGAGTTGCATTTTATACACTTGGTTGTAAAGTTAATCAATACGAAACAGAAGCAATGATAGAGGCTTTTGAAACGGCACATTACCAGATCGTAGAATATGAGGATTTTGCAGATATATACATAATAAATACATGTACTGTAACTAATGTTGGAGACAAAAAATCCAGACAGATTACGAGAAGGGCTTTAGAAATAAACCCTGAAGCTTTTATTGCTGTGGTGGGCTGCTACTCTCAGATTGCTCCTGATAAGGTAATGGAAATACCCGGAGTGAAGCTTGTAGTAGGCACTAATGAAAGAGCAAAGATAGTAGAGCTGGTAGAGCAGGCAATAAAAAAAGATGAAAAAACCAATGCTGTTGCCGACATTATGCAGGTTCATGATTTTGAAGAAATGTCCATAAAAAACTATAAAAGCAGAACAAGGGCATTTATGAAAATACAGGAAGGCTGTGACCAATATTGTACATACTGTATAATTCCATATGCAAGAGGTCATATTAGGAGCAGAAAGCCGGAAAGCATAATAAATGAGGTTGAGCTGCTTGCAAAAAATGGCTTCAAAGAAGTGGTGCTTACAGGAATACATGTAGCTTCCTATGGAAGAGACATAGGAGAAATCAAGCTGATAGACATAATAGAGATGGTGCATGCTGTAGATGGTATAGAGAGAATCAGAATGAGTTCTATAGAACCTAATATACTAACCGAGGATTTTATAGATAGATTAAGCAGGCTTGATAAGATTTGCAGACACTTTCATTTGTCATTGCAAAGCGGCTGCAATGAAACCTTAAAGAGGATGAATAGAAAATACACTACTGAGGAATATAAAGAGGTAGTAAATAAACTAAGAAATACCTTTAATGATGTAGCCATAACAACTGATCTTATAGTAGGCTTCCCAGGAGAAACAGAAGAGGAATTTGAAAAAACAAAGGAGTTTATTAATGAAATTCAATTTAGCTCTATGCATATATTCAAATACTCACCTCGTGAGGGAACTCCTGCTGCAAAATATAAAAATCAGGTTGAACCTAAAATAAAAGATGTGCGAAGTAAAATAGTATCTGAAATTGCCGCTTTACATGAGCAGGCCTTTAAGGAAAAATTTCTAGGTAAGAGCATGAAGGTGCTATATGAAAGAAAAGTAGATGATAATGCAAACCTTTTTGAAGGTTTAACAGATAACTATATAAAAATTGTAACAGAATCCAGAGACGATATTAAAGGGAAAATATTATCAACTAAGCTTATAAAGCATGAAGAGGATTATGTTACAGGGATACTGAATACCGAACGGATTTAAAATAAAGATGAATGCAGCAGACATTTTTGTTCACAAGAAGGATTTTATTCAATTGATGTTGAATATAAATTTTAGTGTTATATCAGGAGGTGAGTGAATGGCAGAGTGTTTATTTTGTAAGATAGTTAATGGTGATATTCCTTGCAATATTGTATATCAAGATGAAAATGTTCTAGCATTTAGAGATATTAATCCTGTTGCCCCAGTGCATGTTTTGATAATACCAAAGAGACATATACAATCGGTGAGGGATTTAAACGATGAAAATATAAATGTAGTTACGCATATTTTCAATGCCGCAAATATTATTGCAAAAGAATTAGGAATTGATGAAACTGGATTCCGTGTAGTGACAAACATAGGAGAAGATGGAGGGCAAACCGTATTGCATCTTCACTATCATTTGTTAGGCGGAAGAAATCTGCAATGGCCTCCGGGCTAAAAAAATGAATAAGTCAGTCTTTGTTGCTGTGATATTTAAATTTATAATGAGAAAACTATATTGACACAAAATAATCTATTAATGTATAATTAACTATGTGTTTTAATTAGTCCCACTTTGTAACACAGTATTTAATATATACTGTAAGGATTGTTACCAGCGGAGGGAGGGAAATAGATGTCAGAAATCAGAGTTGGTGAAAATGAATCTCTTGAGAGTGCATTAAGAAGGTTTAAGAAAAAATGTGCTAGAGCTGGGGTTTTGGCTGAAGTAAGAAAGAGAGAGCATTACGAAAGCCCAAGTGTAAAAAGAAGGAAGAAATCTGAAGCTGCAAGAAAAAGAAAAACAAAATAAAGAAGGTTGATAAAATGTCCCTCAAAACAGTATTGCAAGAAGATCTTAAGTCTGCGATGAAAGAGAAGGATACCATAAAGAAAAACGTCATTACTATGGCAAGAGCAGCTATTTTGCAGATTGAGAAAGATAACAAAATAGAATTAGATGATGAGGGTGTCATAGAGGTCATTGCAAAGCAAGTAAAACAAAGGAAAGATTCATTGCCAGAGTTTGAGAAGGGCAATAGACCAGACCTTGTTGAAGTTGTTAACAGGGAAATAGAATTGCTTATGGGCTATTTGCCTGAGCAGCTTAGTGAAGATGAACTAAGTCTAATTATAGCCGATGCAATACTACAGGTTGGCGCTCAAAGCGCTCGTGATATTGGAAAGGTTATGAATGCTCTAATGCCTAGAGTAAAGGGTAGAGCAGATGGAAAACTTGTAAATAGCATTGTAAGACAGCATTTACAATAAATCCAAACGGAAATCCTAATTTAGGATTTCCGTTTAATTTTTTTGAGAATTTATATTTTTAAGTTAATAAAGGGAATTAATGAAAAGTGTAGAATTATATTCTAAGAAATTAATATACAATAATATTTTCAAAGAGAATCAATGATTTGACAAATACATAACATATTACTGAAAAAATAAGTCAGATAATGATTTTAAAAAAAGGCTTATAAAATATTATTAAGCTGTTATAGAAATGGCAGTATGTAAATATATTAATGTTAATCATAGAGAACAGTCTTAAATGCGAAGCATTGCAAAGAACTGTTATCCATTAAAGAAAGGAGGGAGGTTAGATTGATAGAAAATTTAACTCTATTTACAGTTTTCTTATATGTAGTAGGATTACTGTTGTTTATAATAGAGGCGGTTGTACCAGGCTTCGGTATTGCTGGAATAGGCGGCACAGTTTGTATTGTTATCAGTATAATTATGATAACAAACAGCGTTTATGGAGCAATACTTATGATTGTTGCTACTATAGCTATAATAGCCCTTGCTGCTATAGTGCTTTATAAGCTTGGTATAGGGAAAAGGGTACTTAAAAAATTTATATTAAGTACTGAACAAAAAAATGAAGAGGGTTATTCTAGTAACCAAAGTAATGGCAAATACATAGGTATGAGAGGTATCGCTATTACTCCGTTAAGATCTTCCGGCTCCATATTAATAGGAGCTGATAAGCTTGACGCAGTCTCGGAAGGCGATTATATAGACAAGAATGCTGCTGTAGAGGTTATTAGGGTAGAGGGAAGAAGAATCGTAGTAAGAGAAGTAAAATAATATTTAAGGGAGGATTATTATGCCAATAGAGATATTAATCGTAATATTTTTGATTTTTCTAGGAGTAACAGTATTCTTAAGTTTTGTTCCATTAGGATTGTGGATATCTTCAATATCAGCAGGTGTTAATGTAGGTATTTTCAATTTGATAGGTATGAGGCTCAGAAGAGTAATACCAAGCAGAATTGTAAATCCATTAATAAAAGCTAGAAAGGCTGGCTTAAGTGTAACTGTAAATCAGTTGGAAGCACATTATCTGGCAGGAGGAAATATAGATAGAGTGGTTAATGCATTGATCGCTGCACAAAGAGCTGATATTGACTTAAGCTTTGAAAGAGCAGCAGCTATCGATCTTGCAGGAAGAGACGTACTAAACGCTGTACAAATGAGTGTAAACCCCAAGGTGATTGAAACACCTGTAGTTGCCGCTGTTGCAAAGGATGGTATTGAGGTTAGGGCAAAAGCTAGAGTAACTGTTAGAGCAAATATAGAGAGACTTGTAGGGGGAGCTGGCGAAGAAACTATAATCGCAAGAGTAGGTGAAGGTATTGTAACTACTGTTGGTAGTGCAGAAAGCCATAAGGTAGTACTTGAAAATCCTGACCTTATTTCCAGAACAGTATTAGCAAAAGGACTTGATTCAGGTACAGCCTTTGAGATTCTTTCCATAGACATAGCTGATGTTGATGTAGGTAGAAATATAGGAGCACAGCTTCAAACAGATCAGGCTGAAGCTGATAAGAGAATAGCTCAGGCAAAAGCAGAAGAAAGACGTGCCATGGCTGTGGCGAAGGAACAGGAAATGAAGGCATCGGTACAGGAAATGAGAGCTAAGGTTGTTGAGGCAGAAGCGGAAGTGCCAAAAGCACTAGCAGAAGCTTTAAGAACAGGAAAAATGGGAGTTATGGATTACTACCAGCTTGAGAATTTACAGGCTGATACACAAATGAGAGATTCTATATCAAGAAATACTAAAAATGACTCAATAGATAAATCTAAGAAATAGTTTTTAGTGCTTCTTCGAGAGGAGTGATGCTGTGGAGAGGCTAATACTATATTTTATAATTTTTATAATACCTGTTATTTTGAAATCTATTAGTCAGAAGAATAATAAGCAAACAGGCTCCAAAAGACCTAATAATCCTAATGCTGTAAACAATCAAAGCCATGACAGTCGCAGATACCAAACACAGCATGGTGTCAGGGAAATTAATAAGAAAACAGAGACAGCTAAACAAGGGAATTTATATAAAGTGAGAGCGGAGGGCGGCAAATCAATAGCTAATCCTCAAAAGGCGTCAGCTAAAGCCAACAAAATTAATGCCAATATCCATGACGATGAAGACACTGAGTATTACAGCAGAGAGGCTGTACCAATGGAAGGGTCTGATGATAGGGCAAATTCAGAAATAAGAACCTCGGATAATTATAGTATAAACAGAGTTGAAGAGGTAAGGTTTGACATTACAGAGGATTTGCAAAAAAGCATTATTGCCGTGGAAATATTAGGGCCACCGAGAGCCATAAGGAAAAATATAAGATAAAATTTTAAAGTTAGCATGTATAACCTATCAAGTATTACAGTTGGAGTTTTATTAGCTGTAATATTGGAAATGGTATACATGCTTTTCTATTTTACAAAATAAGTTCTTCAAAGGATGAAATGAGCATAGATTTATAGGGAAGCAACCAAAAACTAATTTATTCATAGGCTAGTTATTTCTTCCCTTCTAGGCTATTAGCTTGGAATAATTTAAGTTTTAAGCTAAAAAATCATTAGCATTCCGATATTGAGGTGAAATATATGAGCGGCAAAACAAAAAAAATCAGAGAAACTATATCTGATGTATTCGATCTTCCTAAAGACATCATTATGGATATATCCAAGGTAACAATGATTGGAACAAGTCAGGTTGCCATTGAAAATCACAAGGGTATTATAGAGTATAGTGAGGAGCAGATAAGAGTAAATTCAGGAAATGGAATTATAAAGGTTAGTGGCAGCAACTTAAATATAAAGACTATACTTCAAGAGGAAATCGTTATTGAAGGTGAAATAAATGGTGTGAGCTTTTAAAGAGAAACAACTGCATAATTTAATATTTCAAGTTGTTTCTCACAAATAGCTTAGAGAATTTTAGTTGAAAAATAATTTCAACTTTAAAGTGTCTTAGCTATAAGTAAGCAGTTACAAATGTATGCATAACATTGGGGGGATAAATGTGTTTATTATACGAATATGGAATTATTTAAGGGGATATGCTATTATTATTGTAGAAGGCTTAAAGATTGAAAGGTTTATAAATCTGGCGATTATTAATGGTATTTATATATGGGATATTAAAAGGCAAAACTACACGACAATACGTGCCAAAATAGGTCTTGAGAATTTTACCAAGCTAAGAGAAATAGTAAGAAAAACAGATAGCAGCATATCAATTGTAGATAAACGAGGCTTCCCATTTTTATTAAAGGGATTAAAGCGTAGAAAGCTGCTATGCCTTGGGGTAATACTTCTTTTTGTATTTATATATTATGTCAGTGCTCATATTTGGATGATTGAAATAATAGGTGAAAAAACCATAGATAAAAGCCTGCTGCTTAAGAACCTGTACATGGAGGGGCTTAGGGAAGGGGCAAAAAAGTCCTCTATAGATAAAAGAAATATTGAAAACAAAATGCTGATAAAGATGAATGAGCTTTCATGGATCGGTATCCAAATTAAAGGTACGAAGGCAATGGTTGAAATTGTAGAAAAGAAGGAAGCCCCACCCATAATAAGCAAAACAGATTATTGTGATATAGTAGCCTCAAAGAATGCTGTTATTGCAAAAATGCTTGTGCTGAATGGAGATGGACTTGTAAAGGATGGAGATACTGTTAAAACAGGTCAGAAGCTGGTTTCAGGCACGATTCTAAGAGAGGGTATGGAACCTAGATATGTACACTCCATGGCACAGGTTACTGCCCGTACATGGTATGAAGAAGCTGAAGAAATCCTATTAAACCAAATTGAATATAAGCTGACGGAAAACGAAGCAATACAGTATAAGCTTAGGGTGTTGGGAAAAGATTTTGGGAAAAAGGATAAGATATCCTTTGAGGAGTATAATGAATATGTAGAAGAAAAAAATATCCTTAGCTTTGGTGATTATATATTTCCTATAAAAATAATTAAAACTAGATATGTGGAGCTAAAGGCAGTGGAAAAGAAGTTAACAGAGGAAGATGCAAAAAACCGGTGTACTGAGCGGCTAAATGCAAAAATAAAGCTGCAGATTCCTGAAAACTCTGTTATATTAGATAAAAGGATTGATTTTTATGTGGATAATAAATCAGTTAAGGCAAAAATGACAGTAGAGATATTAGAGGATATAGGCATAAAACAAAAAATCGGTACATAAAACCCTATAACTCACAATAATAACAGTTGGATAAAGCCTAAACTATATAAATAGTGTATCGGTTTTGCGGTTATGTAAAATCTTTATCACTATTTATATAAGATACGATTAACTTCAAGTTGAAATAGGGAGGAAAATACTTTGGATAACATCATAGTTGAAGCAAGAATTCAAATTAATGATAATGAAAAAACTAAAGGGCTGTTTGGCAGCTTTGATCAAAACCTCAAAATAATTGAAAAGGAACTAAACGTAGATGTGATAGTCAGGGAGGGGGAGCTTAAGCTTCTCGGATATGAAGCCGACATAGATATGGCTAAGAGCACTATACAGCTTCTGCTGAATAAGCTGGATGAAGGTGAATTGATTAGTGAGCAGACAGTTGGTATTGTTATACAAATGGTAAAGGAAGGTAAAGAAGATAGTCTAGAGGAGCTTAAGGATGCAATAATAACCAATGCAAGAGGAAACGCTATAAGATGCAAGACTCTAGGTCAGAAAAAATATATGGATGCAATAGCCAACAATGAAATTGTATTTGGCATTGGTCCTGCTGGTACTGGAAAAACTTATCTGGCGATGGCAGCGGCAGTAAAGGCATTTAAAAACAGAGAAGTAAGTAAAATTATACTGACACGTCCCGCTGTTGAAGCTGGTGAGAAGCTAGGCTTTTTGCCGGGAGATCTTCAAGAGAAGGTGGATCCATATTTAAGACCTATTTATGATGCATTATACGATATAATGGGGGCAGACACCTATCTGAAAAATTTTGAGCGCGGACTGATAGAAGTAGCACCCTTGGCGTATATGAGAGGAAGAACCTTAAATGACGCTTATATTATTTTGGATGAGGCTCAAAATACTACACCAGAGCAAATGAAAATGTTTCTGACAAGGCTGGGCTTTGGCTCAAAGGCAATTATTACAGGGGATATAACTCAGATAGACCTTCCAAGAGGAAAATTTTCAGGCTTAAAGGAAGTTGCCAATGTATTGGAGAATATAAAGGGTATAGAATTTGTATACCTTACAGAAAAAGATGTAGTTAGACATAAGCTGGTACAGAATATAATAAAAGCATATGAAAAATACGAAATCATTAAAGAACAGGAGAGTACAGGCTTTCCAAGATAAAGAAGGTGATATAAATGGCAAAGCTAAAAAAAGCATTTAAACAGCCAGTTGAAAATATTAAAGTAGTGACGAAAAGTGACGCATTTATAAAGACCTTAATATTTATAGGGCTTTTAGTTGCTTTATTTACTATATTTGGAGTCGGAGCCGCCCCGCAGAAGTACAATTTAGTAGTGGGGGAAATTGCTACAGAGGATATCTATGCTCCTAATGATATAGTAGACAAGGTGACTACTGAGCAGCGGATGTTAGAAGCGGACAGAAGTGTACAGCCCATATACAAGCACGATTTGAATGTACAAATTGAACTTACTGAAAAGATAGAAAGTTTTTTTGATTTATTGATTACTGCAAAAAATAGTGAGGACTTGAACTTAGAACAAAAAATAAATTATTTAGAGCAGCAGTCTAATATCAACTTAAGCAGGGACAAGTACTTATTATTGATAAGGGCAAAAAACTCTGAGCTTGATAAGCTTAAAATAAATATCAGCTATATAATCAACCAAATTCTAGGACAGAGAATTACTGAGGATCAACTGGAAGAAAAGAGAGAGACTATTAGAAGCTTTTTTTCTAAAATAACAGAGGAAAGCAGTTTAAACGTCGTAGGTTCTGATATAGCAGTAATGGTCATCCGCCCTAATATGTTTTATGATGAAGAAAACACATTAGCGAAGAAGGCGGAAGCAAGAAGCAATGTAGAGGACGTAATAATAAAAAGAGGTACAAGAATAGTTAATAAGGGTCAGGAAATAACTCCTCAGCAGATTAAGCTTGTAGAGGCATATGGATTGTTAAGCAATGGGGCTGATAGATTTAACCTTAGAATTTATATAGGCTATATAATTATCATTCTTACAGGGCTGCTGATGATTTGGCTGTATTTATATAAATTTGATAAGAAGATATGGAATAATAACAGTAATATTCTTTTGATAAGCATTATTATGATAATATTTCTGGCAATTTCCATAACTATACGTGCAATATCTGACTATCTTATAATACTTCCTGCCTTTGTTATGATAATATCAATAATGCTTAATCCAAGAATAGCATTACTGACTAATATAATAATGACAGTCTATATAGGATATATAACAGGATTTGATAATGGCGTAATAACAATAATGCTCTTGACAGGCATTTTGGGTTCTATTATGGTATACAAAACCTATCATAGAAGTACAATCGTATATGCTGGAATTTGTATAGGTTTAACAAGTGTTATGCTGATTCTTAGCTTTGGTTTGCTTCATCAGATTGATTTGAAGGGACTTTTAATAGGCTCAATATATGGATTAGTCGGCGGTGTATTATCTGCTGTTCTTACTATAGGAATTCTTCCTTTTCTGGAAGCAACCTTTGATATTCTGACACCTATAAAGCTACTGGAGCTGTCAAATCCAAATCAGCCCCTGCTCAGACGGCTGCTTATTGAAGCGCCTGGAACATACTACCATTCTATTTTAGTGGGCAATTTATCAGAGGCTGCTGCTGAGGAAGTCGGTGCTAACTCCCTGCTATGCAGAATAGGAGCGTATTACCATGATATTGGAAAACTGAAAAGACCATACTTTTTTAAGGAAAATCAAATAACCAAGGATAATCCCCATGATAAAATCGCTCCAAATTTAAGTGCGCTTATAATAACTTCACATGTAACTGATGGAATAGAAATGGCTAAAAAGTATAAACTACCATCATTAGTAATAAGTATAATACGTCAGCATCATGGTAATACGCTTGTTGCATATTTCTATCATAAGGCATTAAACTTAGATGGCGGCGAGCAGGTTACAGAGGATAAGTTCAGATATCAGTTTTCCAAGCCTCAGACCAAGGAAGCTGCTATAGTAATGCTTGCCGACTCCGCCGAGGCATATATAAGATCCTTGACAGAGCCGACCCAGGAGCAGGTAGAGCTTGGAGTGAAAAAAATAATCAGAGATAAGCTTCAGGATGGACAGCTAGAGCAATGTGATTTGACATTAAAGGATTTAGATAATATAGGCAGAGCTTTTGTAAAGGTGCTGGCTGGTATTTTTCATGAAAGAATTGAGTATCCAGAAACCCCGAAGGATATATATGCAAGCACTGATAAAGAATATAAGTAGCTTGAATTACAACAAATGAGGAGGAATTTATTTGTCAGTTTTTATAGATAATAGACAGACAATTGTTAATATTGATGAAAAGCTTGAATGCTTTGTAGAAGATGTAGTTAATGGAGTGTTAAGATATGAGGAGTGCACAGAAGAATACGAGGTAAGTATATCCTTTGTAGATAATGCTGAAATAAAGGACTTAAATAAAGAGTACAGACATATTGATTCTCCTACTGATGTATTGTCCTTTCCAATGCTTGAATTTGTAGAGGAGGAAGAATTGGAGGGCTTAAGTCAGGAGGAGTTTCAAGAGCAGTTTATAGATGAGGAGCTGCCTTTGGGTGATATTGTAATTTCTGTAGAAAAAGCCATAAGTCAGGCAAAGGAATATGAGCATAGCTTTGAAAGGGAGCTTGCTTTTCTGCTTGTGCACGGTATGCTGCATTTGCTGGGCTATGACCATGAAAATGAAAAAGATGAAAAGATTATGTTTGATAAACAGGAAAATGTGCTTAAAATGTTGAATATTAATAGGTAATACACGATGAAGCCTAAAAAAAGCAAAACTGTTCAGAGTTTTAAGAATGCAGTTGAAGGTGTAGTATACTGCATTAAAACACAGAGAAATATGCGTATACATTTACTAGCTGCCCTATTAGTTATATTGGGCAGTCTTTTTCTCCCTTTGACCAGATTGGATATATGCATACTTTTTATAATAATTACAGTTGTTATTGTATGCGAGATGGTAAATACTGCCATTGAGAAAATGGTAGACCTATACAGCGAGAAATATCATCCTGTGGCTAAGATTGCAAAGGATGTATCCGCAGGTGCTGTACTAATATCTGCCCTGAGTTCCATCTTTATAGGTTACTTAGTATTTGTAAGGAAGTTTCCGCCATATATAAGAAGAGTTATAGATAGTATAAAGCAATTCAGTATGTATAAAGCATTTATTAGTGTTGCTATAGTATTGATACTAATTGTAGCACTTAAGTATTATCTCAATTCAAAAAAAATTGTACAGGGAGGAATGCCCAGCGGACATGCTGCGATAGCCTTTTCATTAGTCACCATAGTACTTATGTCCACTGATAATATATATATATGTATATTGGCTCTTGCTCTAGGCATGCTGGTACTGCAAAGCAGAGTAGAGGCCGGAATACATAGTATTGCAGAGGTTTCTGTAGGAGCTGTTTTAGGAGCTTTAATAACCTACAGCATATTTATGCTGTTAGCATTATAAAAAAGAAGAGTAGAGAGCTTTTACAGCCTTATAAGTATGTTTGAAAGAGGGGTTGCATATGTATAAAAAGAAAATAGCAGGTATTCTTATTATTCTAATCATAGCCGGAATAATAATATCAGGTTGCAGTAAAAAAGCAAAGACTTCAGAAACTGTTGAAGTGCCTTCAGAGGAGCCAACAGCCGCAATTACCCCCGCAGAAGAGGCTACACCGACTCCTAGCTTATATAAATGCGGATTGACTGGTATGGGTATTGTTGATGAATATACCAGTAAGCTAAGACCTATTGCTGTTGTTATAGACAATCAAGCTTCTGCCAGACCGCAATCGGGTTTGACAAGTGCAGAAATTGTTTATGAAATGCCTGTTGAAGGAAGTATTACTCGGTATCTAGCAATATTTCACCATATTGAGGCAGATAAAATAGGACCTGTAAGAAGTGCCAGACCCTACTTTATTGATAAGGCCATGGAAAGCAATGCTGTGTTTGTACATTGCGGCGGCAGCCCCCAGGCACTTGATGATATAAAGAATCTTAAAATTGCAGCATTAAACGATTTGAAAAATGATCCATGTTTTTGGAGAGCAGTAGACAGAAGTGCACCTCACAATCTATACACCAGCACCAAGCTGATGAGAGAGGTAATGGCAAACAGCAAGCTGGAAAATAAATCAGCTCCAGAGTATTTTAATTTCTCTGAGGAGTTCACTGAAGTTGATGGTAAAAAAACAAGTCAGATTTATATTACATATCAAAAAAGCTATAAAGCTGGATATAAATATGATGAAAATGATAAAAGGTATTATAGATTAATAAATGATGAAAAGCAGAAGGATAAAGAAACAGGAAAAGAAATAAAGGTAGACAACATAATAATTGAAAAGGTTAAAGCCAAGGTTATTGATGATGTGGGAAGACTGGAAATAAGTAATATTGGAAAAGGGAGCGGTTTTTTCATGACCGGCGGCAGGTTGGTTGAAATTGAGTGGAGCAAAAACAGCAGACAAGGCAAGACAACCTACAAAGACCTGAAAGGTAATGAAATTAAGCTAAATAAAGGGAACGTATGGATACAGATAGTTCCTGAATATGCATCAATTGAGATTAAGGAGTGAAGATTGTGGATAAAAATTTATTAATTGAAAAAGCTAAGGATGCTATGAAAAATGCCTATGTAAAGTACTCAAATTTCAGAGTCGGGGCAGCACTTATTACAAAGTCAGGTAAGGTGTTTACTGGCTGTAATGTAGAGAACTCCTCCTATGGTGCCACAATATGTGCTGAAAGAGTTGCATTTACAAAAGCTATTTCAGAGGGAGAAAGAGAATTTGAAGCAATTGCTATAGTAGGCAGCAGCGGAGATTTTACATACCCCTGCGGAATATGCAGGCAATTTATGTCAGAATTTGGATTAGACTTAAAGCTAATTTTTGAAAATGGCAGGGAAATAAAGACTTATACTTTAGGAGAGCTTCTTCCAGAAGCATTTGTTTCTATTCCTTAATATATTTACAATACATACATAAGAAAAGGCGAGGTGCAAAATTGGGTAACAACTTTAAATCAGGCTTTGTAACAATAATTGGAAGACCTAATGTAGGGAAATCTACTCTAATTAATAGATTAGTAGGTGAGAGAGTAACAATAATTTCTAGTAAGCCTCAAACAACAAGAAACTCTATCAGATGTATCTATACAACCAATGAAGTGCAAATTGTTTTCATAGATACTCCGGGAATACATAAACCAAGGCACAAGCTGGGCGAGTTTATGGTCAGCAGTGCAACACAATCCTTAAAAGGAGTAGATGTTATAGTTGTAGTTTTGGATTGTGCTGACGAAATAGGCGTGGAAGATATGGAGATAGTGGATGCAACAAGAGATATAAAGTCGCCTGTAATATTAGTTTTAAACAAAATTGATAAGATAAGCAAGGCTAAACTTCAAAGTATTGTTGCAGAGCTAAGTGTTCATGAAGATTATTTTGATAGTATCATACCAATTTCTGCGGCAGAAGGCGAAAATATAGATGAGCTGATTAAAGAGCTGATTAAAAATCTTCCGGTAGGTCCTCTTTACTTCCCAGATGATATCTACACAGATGTACCTGAAAAGTTTATAGTATCCGAGCTTGTTAGGGAAAAAATACTTGAGCTTACCTCCGATGAGGTTCCTCATGGAACTGCTGTCGAAATAACATCAATGAAGGAAAGGGAACAAAAGAACATAATTGATATTGAGGCAACGATTTATTGTGAAAAGGATTCACATAAGGGAATAATTATAGGCAAGCAAGGAAAAATGTTAAAGGAAATTGGTGTAAAGGCAAGAGCTGACATAGAAAATCTTTTAAACTGCCAAACAAATCTTCAATTATGGGTAAAGGTAAGAAAGAATTGGAGAGATAATAACTCAACTCTTAAAAACTTAGGATATAAGTAGGGGTAGTATAATGGGAATATCAAAGACCGAGGGCATAGTATTGAAGCATACAAACCTTGGGGAAGCAGATAAAATACTAACATTGTTAACAAGAAATAAGGGTAAGATAAAAGCTATCGCGAAGGGCTGCCGAAAACCTAAAAGCAGCCTTCTTGCGTCTAGTGAGATTTTCACATTCAGTGAGTTTGTACTGTTTAAGGGTACAAACTTTTTTCATATTACCCAAGCGGAGACTAGGGAGAGCTTCTATAACATCCGAAAAGACTTGTTGAGATTATCCTATGGTGTTTTTTTTACGGAGATGGCTGATTTTGTATCAGATGAAGATATTCCAAGTGAAAGATTATTCCTTCTTTTAGCAAATACATTATACTATTTGTCAATTGGCGAAATACCATTGGGGATATTAAGCCTGGCATATCAGCTTAAGGTGATGGATATAAGCGGATTTAGACCGAATACTGCAAAATGTGTCAGCTGCGGCGACACATCTGATCAATATGAAAAATTCAGTATAAGTCTTGGCGGTGTTTTATGTAAAAAATGTCATGGATATGATGCTAAGGCCATGAAAGTAAGTTCAGGTACAATTGAGTTTATAAAAATTTTATTAAATACTCAAATTTCTAGACTAAATAACCTAAAAATTGATAATACTATTTTTAATGAATTAGATAGAATAATTAGGGAATTTGTTAGAGATCATCTTGAAAAAGAGTTCAGAACCCTTGAATTTCTTGATGAAATCAAAGAAACACAAAGTTAACTTAATATGAGTATTAATAGAATTTGAAAGGAGAAACAATTGTTATGGATATTACTTTAGAAAAAATTGACATCATAAGGGATCGTACAGGTGTTAGCTATAAGCAGGCAAAGGAGGCACTTGAAACATCAGGAGGAAACGTAGTAGATGCCTTAATAAGCTTGGAGGAAACAGACAATAAAAAATGGACTGAGTCTATCACAGTAAGAGGTAATGAAGCACTAGATAGATTAAAAGGAATTTTGAACAAAGGCAATGTAAGCAGAATCAGAGTAAAGAAGGATGAATATGTAATACTTGATATACCTATTACTGCTGGAGCTATAGGTGCTGTAGTTATTCCACAGATTACTGCGGTGGGAGCAGCAGTTGCATTGTTGTCAAAATGCGTTATAGAAGTCGAAAAACCAAATAAAGAGCTGATAAACGTAAGCAATGCAATTTCAACAGCAGCAGAGGATGTAGTTAACAAAATAAAAACAGCAACAGATGAAATGAGAAATATGACATCTAGATTTGGAAACAGACAAAATAATACTGCCGATGCTCACAACGAAGATATAACTATAGAAAATCTTACATTTGCAACAGACACATGCAGCACCTGTAATAATACAACAGATGCTACGCCAGACACTTACAGACAATAAAAGGATCAACAGTAATGCCCTATTCCTGCTAAGGAAGGGGCTTTTTTGTGTCTTTTTACAAAATTTAATTGAAAAACCTAGTAAATCATGAGAAATTTAATAAAAATATTGCAGATATCAAATTTTTTGTGTTAGTATTTTATATGGTATATAAGTTATTATAGTGTAGATAATACACATTGTAGATTTTTACAAAGATATTGGTAATTCAATAGCACAAATGGTATAATGATATCTGAAAGTAATGGTAGAGTAGGTGATTGCGATAGAATTTACAAGCCGTCAAAAATTAATAATAGAACTTGTAAAGAAGCATCAGCCGATTACTAGTGAGCAGCTTGCAGAAATGCTTAATATGACCAGAGCTGCACTAAGGCCTGATTTGACTATACTAACTATGTCAGATATCCTAGAGGCAAGGCCAAAGGTTGGATACTTTTATTCAGGTAAATTTATTGACAGTGTAGCTTCCAACTTCATTAAAAGCATTAAGGTAAAGGACATAAAGTCTATTCCGACAGTTGTTTCAGAGGATACAATGGTGTATGATGCCATTGTAACGTTATTCCTGGAAAATGTAGGTACACTATATGTTCAGAGCAAAGGTACTCTTGCAGGGGTGGTATCAAGAAAAGACTTCATAAAAAATGCAATAGGCAATATAGATGTTAATAAGGTTCCGGTAGGAATGATTATGACCAGAATGCCTAATGTAATTTACACTACTGATGAGGAAAATGCCTTTGAAGCTGCTGGAAAGCTTATACTACATGAAGTAGACAGCTTGCCGGTAGTGGAAAGCCTTAAAAATGAAGAGGGAAAGAATATTCTTAAAATAACTGGGAAGCTATCAAAAACCAATATCACCAAGCTCCTTTATGATCTATGTAAGTAATATGAGGGAGGCAATTATGGAAAAAGCTATTATATATGTAGTATCAGACTCTATAGGCGAAACAGCAGAACAGGTGGCAAAGGCTGCTTCTGCACAATTTACTCAATGCGATATTGAAATAAAAAGAATACCATATGCAACTGAAATTGAAACCTTGCATGAGGTAGTAATGCATGCAAAGGATCTGAATTGTATAATAATGTATACTCTTGTACTTCCGGGTTTAAAGGAATACTTATTGTGCGAAGCCTCAAAATATGATATTATTTGTGTTGATATTATTGGATCTGCAATTGATGCAATATCAGGTATCGTTAAACAGCCTCCTACATTTACTGTAGGGATGCTGAGAAAGCTTGATGATGAATACTTTAATATGGTTGAGGCTATTGAATTTGCGGTTCAATATGATGACTGCAAGGATCCAAGAGGAATAAAGAAGGCTGATTTGGTTTTAATAGGGGTATCAAGAACTTCAAAGACCCCGCTTAGTATGTATTTAGCCAGCAAGAATGTGAAGGTAACAAATATACCATTATTACCTGAGGTATCTCCCCCAAAGGAACTATTCGAGATACCACCACAAAAGATTGTTGGACTGATAAACAACCCTGAAAAACTGAATGCCATAAGAATGGAAAGGTTAAAAGCTCATGGGCTTAGTAGCGGAGCAAACTATGCAAGTATAGAGCGAATAGCTTATGAGTTAAAATATGCAGAAGAAATCATGAATCGTATCGGTTGCAATGTTATAGATGTAACCGATAAAGCTATTGAAGAAACTGCAAGCATTATACTTCAAACACTAAAGGAGGTAAACAAATAGTGAAGAAATACGTTTATAGTTTTAAAGAAGGTAAAGTGAATATGAAGGACCTTTTAGGCGGTAAGGGTGCAAACTTAGCAGAAATGACTAATATAGGTTTGCCAGTACCTCCAGGATTCACTATTACTACAGAAGCATGCAACGAGTACTATGAAAAGGGCAGACAATTATGGTCAGAGCTAAATGATCAAATCCATGAGCAGTTAGCAGGACTTGAAAAATTAACTGGCAAAACTTTTGGCGGCGGAGAAAACCCACTTTTAGTATCAGTAAGATCAGGTGCAAAATTCTCAATGCCTGGTATGATGGATACAATTCTTAACCTTGGTTTAAACGATGAAACAGTTAAAACTGTTGTAAAAGTTACTAACAACAAGAGATTTGCTATGGACAGCTACAGAAGATTCATACAAATGTTCTCTGATGTTGTTATGGAAATACCAAAATCAAAATTCGAAAGAGTGCTTGATGAAGTAAAAGAAGAAAAAGGCGCAAAATTTGATACTGACTTAACAGCAGAAGACTTGGAAGAAGTAGTTGCAAAGTTCAAAGCTCTTTACAAAGAAGTAAAAGGCGAAGACTTCCCACAAGATTCTAAAGCTCAGCTTTTACACGCTGTAACAGCAGTTTTCAGATCCTGGAATAATGAAAGAGCAATAATTTACAGACAGCTTAATAACATTCCCGGAAGCCTTGGAACAGCAGTAAATATACAATCAATGGTATTTGGAAACATGGGCGATGACTGCGGTACAGGTGTTGCATTTACAAGAGACCCTGGAACAGGCGAAGCAAAAATGCTTGGTGAATTCCTGATGAATGCACAAGGTGAAGACGTTGTTGCAGGTATCAGAACACCACTTACAATAGATAAGCTAATGGAAATAAACAAAGAAGTTTATGACCAATTTATGGAAGTTTCAACACTTCTTGAAAACCACTACAGAGATATGCAGGACATCGAGTTCACAATTGAAAAAGGCAAGCTTTTCATGCTTCAAACTAGAAATGGTAAGAGAACAGCAGCAGCAGCTTTAAGAACAGCCGTTGAGTTCGTTGAAGAAGGCAAGATTTCAAAGGAAGAAGCAGTAATGAGAGTAGAGCCAGCTCAGCTTGATCAGCTACTGCATCCAACTTTTGAAGCAACAGCATTAAAGAATGCTAAATCCATAGCTAAAGGTCTTCCAGCTTCACCAGGAGCAGCTTCAGGTGCAGTTTACTTTACAGCAGAAGATGCAGTACATGCTGCTAAGAAGGGTGAAAAGGTTATACTTGTAAGATTGGAAACTTCACCAGAAGACTTGGAAGGTATGATAGAAGCACAAGGTATATTAACAGCTAGAGGAGGAAGAACTTCCCACGCAGCAGTTGTTGCAAGAGGTATGGGTAAGTGCTGCGTAGCAGGCTGTGAAGAACTAAAAGTATACGAAGAGCAAAAGAAATTCGTAATAGCTGGCAAGGAATATAAAGAAGGCGATTACATATCCCTTGACGGAAGCACAGGCAATGTATACGAAGGTACTTTAGCAACAGCTATACCTGAGCTTTCAGGACACTTTGGAACACTTATGGCTTGGGCTGACGAAGTAAGAAGACTTAAAGTAAGAACTAATGCTGACACACCAAGAGATGCTGCACAAGCAATCAAATTTGGTGCAGAAGGTATCGGTCTTTGCAGAACAGAGCATATGTTCTTCGAGGAAGACAGAATAGCAGCAGTTAGAGAAATGATACTTGCTGATACACTTGAAGAAAGAAAGGTTGCTCTTGAAAAACTGATTCCATATCAAAGACAAGACTTCATAGGAATATTTGAAGCTATGGAAGACAGACCAGTAACAGTAAGACTTCTTGACCCACCACTACATGAGTTCTTACCACACGCTGATGAAGATATAGCTGAACTTGCTAAGACTATGGGCGTTACTTTCGAAGAGTTAAAAGTAAGAGTTGACAGCTTGCATGAGTTCAACCCAATGCTTGGACATAGAGGCTGCCGTCTAGCAGTTACATATCCAGAAATAGCAGAAATGCAAACAAGAGCAATAATTGAAGCAGCTATAGATGTTAAGAAGAACAAAGGTATAGATGTTCATCCAGAAATAATGATACCATTAGTAGGGGATGTAAAAGAGCTTTCATTCCTGAAAGAAATCGTTACTAAGCTTGCTGACAGCATAATAGCTGAATCAGGCATAGAGCTTAACTACATGTATGGAACAATGATAGAAGTTCCAAGAGGAGCAGTAACAGCAGACGAAATAGCTAAAGATGCACAGTTCTTCTCTTTCGGAACAAATGACCTTACACAAATGACATACGGTTTCTCAAGAGACGATGCTGGTAAGTTCATAAAAGACTACTTAGAAAAAGGTGTATTTGAGCAAGATCCATTCCAAACTCTTGACCAAAACGGCGTGGGCAAGCTTGTACAAATGGCTGCTGATCTTGGAAGAGCAACAAGACCAGACATTAAACTTGGTATCTGCGGCGAACACGGCGGAGATCCAGCTTCCATAGAATTCTGCCATAAGGTAGGATTAAGCTATGTATCCTGCTCACCATTTAGAGTACCAATAGCAAGACTTGCTGCTGCACAAGCAACACTTAAAGAAAAATTAGGCGGCGGTTACAGCCAGAAGTAATATAATAATAAAGTCCAACAGTTCACTGCTGTTGGACTTTATTGTATTTATAGCATAAATTATTGAAATTTTATCCGACATAACATGTACTATATTATAGAGAAACAACTTCAAAATTAAATTTATCCAGTTATTTCTCACAAATAGATTAGCAAGTCTTAAAGAAAAGTATTTTGAGTTTTAGAGTTGGTTATCTATAGTTAATCTGGTATAATTATTATAACATTAAGAAAAATGAAACTGTATATAATATGTAGAAACTAATACTATTTGAGTTTTCACCTCTAATATATTTCTTTAATTCCTACACTTAGAATTTGTGTCAAATAATTACAAACGACTTTCGATAATGATGGAGAAATGCATATATTTGATTCCATATTGATGTAGACCTAAAATGTTTATCAGTTATGGGACAAGAGTAAATGTTTTGTTAATATTCTACAGAATATCCTTAAAGCTGGGGCAATATTTGTGTATAAGTTAGTAAATATAAACAAAAAACGCAAAAAAGCTCGAAATAACAAAAAAAGGTTTGTATAAGAATTTCTACGTTGATATAATTATATTCGACTCAACTTATCCGAACAAGTTTCAGTTCTTAACACAACTGAATTCGAATGTCATATTATTACTCAACTATATACGTTTCTGTATAAAGACAATAAAAATTTGTAAAAGGATAACCTGTTTTTTTGTGATCTTTATCACATTTCTGCTGGATGAAATAAATCTGTTATTCACCGGATTATTTATAGCACGATTAGCGGTAGGCATCTGCACAATTGTCACGGATATTGCAACAGGAACAGTCATCAGCTGACAATTAAGATAGAACATAATCAGTAAATCGGTAAGGGGGTAGATGAAACCAAACAATATTTAGAAAAGAAAGGAGATACATTGCATAAGACTGCATACAGGTTCAGCAGAACAGTCCACGTTTTACCACATGTAAAGCTTGCTATTGAGACTATTTGAATACAATTGGTTATGTATTAAGTATGCATAGTATCACTATGAGAGTATTGATAAGGGGGTATTTTATTGAAAGCATCAATAAGAAAAATTGTTGCGGTTCTTGTTGCGGTAATGTTGTTATTCACAAATTTACTTCCAACGGGAATTGCCGGAGCATTAAAAGCGTACGCAGATATAACTACATATCCTGTGGCGAATGAGAATTTTTATTCTTTGGGAAATAATGCGACTGCAACCCTTCCAACTAATTGGAAGGCGAGCAAAGAGATTACTGTTACTACAGTTGGAAGTTATAACGCAGTTACTGCAGTTGATAAAACTGAAAGACTTGGCGGTTCCAATTTAACAAGTAGTGCTTCAAATGGTATTTATAATTTTGGAGTGGATACAGGTTATACACATCGTGCAGTTGGATTTATATCCTCCGGCAGTGCTACAAAAAGTGGTAACTTGTATTATAAGTGGACAAATGATACCGGAAGCAATATAGGCAGCTTCGATATCAGTTACGATGTTGAAAAGTTTAGAAACGGCTCAAATGCACAAGGCTTCTCTATAGTGCTATATTATTCTCTTGATGGAGATACTTGGACAAATGCCGGAGACAACCTCAAAATCAGCTTTAATGCAGATGCTGATACCAACGGTGCAGCTGATGTCCCGATTTCAACTCAAAGTATTAACAACCAAAAACTAAACATTTCTTTACCAAACGGGCAACCGGTTTACTTTGCATGGAACTATTCTGTTACAAGCGGTACAACAACTTCTTTTGCGCAGGGTTTGGGGATAACCAATGTATTGATAACGGCTGAAAGCAGTGGCGGTATACCTGCTGTAAGCATTGTCACCGCTAATCTGAATAGCGGCGCAGTTGTCGGCGGTACCCCTATAACTCTTGAAACCTCTACTGTCGGTGCCGATATACATTATTCAATATACAGCCCATATCCGACTTTAGTGGATAGCGGTATTTATTCAGCTCCCATCACACTGAACTTCAATGAATTTGCTGACCCGATAACCATAAAAGCTTACGCTTCGGCTGCGGATATGGATGACAGTGCAGAAACAAGCTGGACTTTTACACAGGCAAAGTTGGACAATGTTACTGCAGCACCTGCTGGCGGTGAAGTTACAGCAGGTACATCTGTTACATTAAATGCTGCTGCAGGTGCAACCATATACTATACAACAAATGGGGATACACCAAGTATAAGCAGTTCAGAATATACAGGTGAAATAACTATATCCTCGCTTCCGTATACAATAAAAGCCATTGCTGTGAAAAACGGCTACGTGAACAGCAATACTGCTACTTTCTCATATACTGCTGCATCACAGCAAAGCTACAGTCCTGACGGCGAAAACGGCACAGCCGTAGAGTGGGCATTATCCTCTGGAAGCAGCTTAATACAGCCTATCGCTGCCACAGGAGGAGATCTGAAAAGCGGATCAAATTTGACCTGCTGGTTTGGAGCTGCACAGCCTACTTTAACCTTCGGTTCAAATGGAGCCAATTGCAGTGGCTGGAACGACGGCATGAATACTAAATACTGGATGGTACAGATTTCTACTAAGAGTATGGCAGATCTGAATCTTTCATGGCGTATGCGTTCTTCTAGTACTGGTCCAAGAGACTTTAAAGTTCAATACAGTACTGATAATAGAAATACGTGGATTGATGTTCCTGATTCAGTTATTAAAGTTCCCAATGCAGGCAGCCTCTTTGATGCTGCAAATCTGTTCTCGGTAGCTCTTCCAAATGCTACTTTCAATAAAGATACCATACACTTAAGATGGATAATGACCTCTAACATATCTACCGGAGGAATCAATAATGTCGGCAGCGGAGGCACCCATCAGTTCAACAATATTGCTATAACTGGCGCATATTTGGTAGGAGATAATCAGGCTTATGCTGCAACAGCCGACATAGCGGACCATAAGGTTCCTTTGGGTTCTGTTGTGACCTTCTCCTCAAGGACATCTGACGCCGACATAAAATACAGCACTGACGGCGGTAATACATATACAACAGCGGATAACAAGCAGGTTACGCTGGCAGTACTTCCGATCACACTGCATGTCAAGGCAGTAAAAGACAGTATGGATGACAGCCGTGTTAAAACCTTCAGCTTTACTCAGGCTAAGGTTGCTTCGGTAAGCACTTCTCCCAAGGCAGGAGCTGTTCCTTCCAATGGAACGATTACTTTGACGACAGAACCTGCAGATGCTGCTATCAAATATACTATAATCCAAAAAGCAGGAACTGCAGAAGAGACTGTTTTGCCGGAAGCGGACTATACAGCACCTATTGCACTGACTGAGGATATGTTTCCCCTTAGGATTACTGCAATGGCTTCAAAGGAGAATTACATTGACAGCGACCTTATAAGCTTTAATTATACAGCCCAAAAACCAACCGGCGGTGAGAAAAATTATTTTGGACAGCTTCACTCCCACACAACAAATTCTGATGGTGCTGGAACTTTAGCTGAAGCCTTTGCGTGGGCTCGTGATAATGCGAAGCTTGACTTTTTCGCAGTAACTGACCACAGTAACTCCTTCGACACAGCACCTGCAGGCGATAAAGCCGGTACCTATAACTTGGGTGCATATAATAAAAATAACGTAAGATGGCAAGCTGGCATAACAGCTGCAGCTGATGCAGTTGCAGGTTATGCAGGAAAATATGTCGCCTTCTATGGCTTTGAAATGACATGGTCTGGCGGGCCTGGCCATATGAATACCTTTAACACGGAAGGCTTTGTCAGCAGAAATAATACAGAACTTAATAGCAAGACCAATGATGCCGGATTAAGAGCTTACTATGATTTATTGAAGCTGCATCCCGAATCCATATCGCAGTTTAATCATCCCGGAACAACCTTTGGTAACTTTAGCAGCTTTGGATATTATGATCCAGTTATTGACGAGAGGATTACCCTCATTGAAGTCGGAAACGGTGAAGGTGCTATCGGAAGCGGCGGCTATTTCCCATCCTATGAGCAGTATGACATGGCACTTGACAAAGGCTGGCACGTAGCACCTACAAACAATCAAGACAACCATAAAGCTTTGTGGGGCAATTCCAACACGGCTCGTACTGTTATTTACACCAACGACTTTACTACAGAAGGTATATACCAAGCTATGAAGGACATGCGTGTTTATGCAACTGAAGATGTCAACCTCGATATAATTTATACTCTCAATGACGAACAACTTGGAACCATTTTGGATTCTGTACCTGCTACAGCTACCTTTAAGGTAGATGCAAAAAATGTAGCAGGCAGCAACAAGGTCAAGTCTATCGCAATAATAACAAACGGCGGTGTCGAAGCTTACAAGCAGAACTTCGGTACAAAAGACGCAGCCTTGAATTATACTATGACAGCTCCCAAGGCAGGATACTACTATATTAAAGTAGTACAGGAAGATGGACGAATTGCTGTGACTGCTCCAGTTTGGCTTGGTAAAGCGGATAACGTGGGTATCAGTGGGTTTACCTCCAGCAGCTCTACACCTGTAACTACAGAAGCACTGACCTTGACTACAGAGGTATTTAATAATGAAGCCAGCATAATAACACTGAACTCAGTCAAGTACCAGATAAAGGGCGGAGCTATTATTGCTGACAATATACTCAACACCTCCATTGCAGCTTCTTCTACAGTAAAGAATACCCAAAGCTTTACTCCAACAGAGGCTATGAAAACCACCATCATTGTAACTGCAAGTGTAAAGGTAAACGGAGTAGACAAGACCTACACCAAAGAAATTGAGTTGAATGTAAGGGATATTACAAAATTAAAGTTTATTGCTATCGATGCATCTCACCTTAATGAGTATGTAGCTGGAAACTATAAGGACGGCATGAAGAACTTTAGTACAATCGCTATGCAATACGGCCTTCGTACTGTGATTCTGAATACAAGTGCGGAGTTTATCGCTGCAGCAGCCGATCCAAAATATCAGATGTTCATAATTACTGCTCCTACAAGGAGATTGGATCCAGCCTCAGGCATCACTCATAAGTACTATAGTAATGAAGAGTTGACTGCCATAGCTAACTTTGCAAAGCAAGGCAAGCCTGTAGTTATAACAGGATGGGGCGACTTCTACGAAAGCTATGCTTATGTTACGCAGGGATTGGAAAATCATATGGCAGGACAACAGAATAAGCTTTTGGCTGCTATAGGATCAGCTCTTCGTATTGGGGATGATGAAGCAAAGGATGATGTGAATAACGGAGGTCAATCCCCAAGATTATACCTTGATGACCATAATAACAGGGTGAGCCCTTTATTAAAAGGAATGTTGGATGGGCAAAAGTTTAGCCAGTATGGCGGTTCCACAATATATGCAATTAATCCAGACGGTACTCCTGCCACTACTCTGCCAAGCAGCGTAACTCCAATTGTCAGCGGTCATAGCACAACTTATTCAGTTGATGATGACCATGACGGATATGGTTTTGAAGACCCGACAATCATGATTCCTAGGTACGGCAATAGTCCTGATGCTGGAAAAGGAGTCGGAAAAGTACTGTTGGCTGCTTCGGAAACGGTTAATCATGGTAATGGTGTTACTTCCATGGTAGTCGTAGCAGGCGGTGCTTTCTTGAGCGACTTTGAAATTAAAAATACAGCCCTTGATAACCCTGCTGATGCATATAGCAATGAAGTTATTGTGAGAAATTTGCTGGGGTTGATTGAGAATATCACTATTACACCTATCGCTGGCGTAAAGGCGGCAGCGGAAGGAACAGAGTTTACAATAGAGGGTATTGCAACGGTGAGTGTTTATGACGGAAACAGCCTTAACAATACAGGCTTCTTTGATTCGATCTATGTTCAGGATTCTTCAGGCGGCATTAACCTCTTCCCTGTTGCAAACGATGTGCAGGCAGGCCAGAAAATACGTGTAACCGGTGTTCTTAGTGCTTATCAGGGAGAGAAACAGCTTGCTGTAAGTAGTGTTAGGATTTTGGACAATACGATTGTACCTGTAACACCGACAGCTGTTTCTACTAGAGATGCCATGTCAGCTCTAAATACAGGCAAGCTTATAAAGACGACAGGAGTTGTAACCCGTGTTGTGGCTGAACCAAATGGAATTGTCAACGAAATTACTATAGATGACGGAAGCGGTCCTGCTATTGTATATATCAATGCTTATATTACTCCAAGTAAGAATCTTTCCTTTGTAAGAAACGGTGTGACCATATCCGTAATAGGATTGGGCTCAATCGGAGAAAACTTTACTTCAACAACAGATTTCTTGCCGCGTATACGCGTACGTGACAGAGGAGAAATTGAGCTTGTTACTCCAGTTGCACCAGTAGTAACTTATAAAGTGCAGTTTGATTCAGATGGCGGTACAACAGTAGCAGATGTGACAGGTATCCAGTCAGGTAGAACCATAACACTTCCATCAGCACCTACAAAGTCAGGTTATATCTTTGGCGGATGGTTTACAAATAAGAATGGTTTAGGCACGGCATTCACAGCTAGTACAGTCGTTAACTCTGATATGACAGTTTATGCAAAGTGGTCAGAGATTCAAGTTGATGACAGTGAGGATGATATAGACGATGATACTGATAGCAGCATAGTAGATGAGTCTCCTACGACTCCATCAGTACCAGTGTCTTCTATAGTTGGAACTAAAATAGAATTGACACCAGTACTAAGCACAAATGGTGTTGCAGAGGCTTCTATTTCAACTGGAGAGATAGATACGCTTATTAATAATGCTGCATCCTTGACTAAGGCTACCATTGAAATTACAGCGATAGCCCCTACAGGTGCAGAAGTCGTTTCTGTGGTTATTCCAACAAGTGCGATTCAATCCATTGTAGAAACCGATAAAATGAGCGTTATGATTAATACTGGAATAGTATCAATTACCTTTAATGAAAAAGCTTTGGCTGCAATCGGTAAATCAAACAGCCAAGGAGATGTAAAACTTTCAATTGCTACGGTAAATCCAGATGAGCTTTCATCAGAAGTCAGAGCAATTGTAGGCGACCGTCCTGTTTATGATTTCACCGTTGCCAGCGGTGATAAACAAGTACATGATTTTGAGGGCGGAAAAGCCTTTGTCAAAATCTCTTACACGCTGCAGCCAGACGAAGATGCTGATTCTGTGGTATTGTTCTATATCAACAGCGAGGGTAGATTGGAATCCGTTCGTAGTGTATACAATACCGAGACAAAATGCATCGAAGCAGTGCTCAATCATTTCTCCGAGTATGCTGTAGCCTATAGCAAGGTGACCTTTAACGATGTACCATCCGATGCTTGGTATGCAGAAGCCGTAGGTTTCATCGCTGCCCGTGGAATTACTAACGGCATCGGCAATGGAAACTTTGCTCCTTCACAAAAGCTGACTAGGGAACAATTCTTAGTTATGCTGATGAGGGCATACAACATTGCACCAGACGCCAATGCTGTCAAGAGCTTTGATGATGTGAGCGACAACTATGCAGCACCTTATATTTCCGCTGCTAAGCATCTCGGCATAGTTACAGGCGTTGGAGAAAACAAATTTGCCCCAACTAAAGAGATTTCAAGACAGGAAATGTTCGTCATGCTGTATAATGCATTGAAGGTTATTGGCGAACTGCCTGAGGCTAAAGAGAACCTCCTTATCGGCGGTTACGTTGATCTTTCAGATGTAGCAAACTGGGCACTTCCAGCTATGACTCTGATGGTCGAATCTGGAATATGTGCAGGTACTGGAGATAACATGCTCAGTCCGTTGTCGGTTTGTGACCGTGCAACTGCAGCACAAATCATTTATAATCTTATGAAATAAGAAAACTAAATATACAGCAATGTACAAAACAGGAGCGAGGGAAATTTTCCCTCGTTTCTGCTTTAAAATAGCTTTGGCAAAATGACACAAACATGATATATTTATATGAGAAAATTCTTTTGAGTTTTAGAGTTGGTTATCTATATAGAGAAACAACTTCAAAATTAAAACTTTCCAACTTTAAATACAGGTTAGGAGTTGATTAAGATAGTTGAAAAACTGAAAAAGTTTGTGCCTAATGAAGGTCGCTGGATGGTCATACTGATTGGGGTATTGATAGCGATTGTAGTCATTGCTGCATCAGGGCTTACCTATAGGAATGCTCCCACTCAGAACTATGACGTAGTGCATGGAAAAATCCTTTCCATTGAAGATGAACAGCTTTCCAAAGACCCTTATATCAAAGGAATGGATATCGGACGGCAGTACCTGCAAGTAGAGATGACAAGCGGCGCATATAAAGGTAATGTTTTTGAAGTACAAAACAGTATGAGTCGTTTCTTTAATTATCATGCAGAAGTAGGTATGGATATGCTTTTTACAGTCAGAGTCGAGGAGGGAGGAAACTACCGGGTAGAGATGTATGGGTACAGCCGTGAAAGATTTGTGTATATGCTGATTGCCCTGTTTTTTACCATACTCGTCATCATTGGTCGTAAAAAAGGAATTTATGCGGTTCTTTCTCTGGTTTTTACCGCTATTATAATTATTTACTTTATGATTCCCCAGATTATAGCAGGACATAGTCCAATTTTGGCAGCTGTTCTTACAGCAGCGATTACCACGGCGGTGACGATTACCACGGTGAGCGGCGTGAATGTAAAGAGCTTGGCTGCCGTGATCGGCATTGTACTGGGTGTAGCTGCGGCTGGTGCAATCAGCTTGGCGGCTGGGCAAATTGCCCGTATTTCCGGGCTCCAAACCCAATATGCAAGTGAGATGATCTACCTTTCTCAAGAAATTGGGATTCGTGTGCCCGAGCTTTTGTTTGCCGGGGTTATTATTGCTTCACTGGGTGCTGTGATGGACGTGGGCATTTCCATAGCATCTTCTGTATTTGAAGTGTATTCTGTCGATGACAAGCTTGGATTGACAAACCTATACAAAAGCGGTATGAATGTAGGCAGAGATGTTATAGGCACTATGTCCAACACATTAATCCTTGCATTCGCCGGAAGTTCGTTAAACACCTTGATCATCATCGTACTTTATAAATTGCCCTATATACGTCTGATTAATCTGGATCTGGTCAGTGTAGAGCTGATTCAGGGAATTGCAGGCAGCATAGGTATCATTCTCACTGTACCGATTACAGCCTTTTGTGCTGCTTTTTTGGCAACGCGAAAAAAGGAGGGTTAAGTCTCCATGAGCAGTTTTCTTGATATACCAGAGGGAGGCACATTGCCATCATGCGCCATTCTCACAGATGATCCAATGCGGGTTGAAATGTTTGCAGCTCACTATTTGGAGCAGGCAAAGCTCTATACCCGGCAGCGCGGCATGACAGGCTACATAGGAAGCTATGCAGGCACGCCTGTGGCTGTGCAGGCAGTTGGATACGGAGGAGCCTCCCTGGTGGCCTATTTGCACGAAATGGTGTCTCTGTACAAAGTGCGTACGGTTGTTTATGCGGGGGAATGTGTATCCCGGGAGTCATCGGTCTTACTGCGCGATTTGGTGATAGCTTCAAAGGCTTACACCGGTGCAGATGCGTCGGAGGCTGATGTCAGGCTTTTGCAAAATGCGACACTGGCCGCCAGACGATGCGATCTCTCTGTGCGAACCAACATGGTACACACAGATGACCGCTACAAAACGCAGGAATTGGAGCCTTGCTGCCAGCGGGCCTGTATTGTTGATTTTGCCACCTATACTCTGTATGAATATGCCAAAAGGCACGGTGTTGCAGCGTTGTCACTATTGGCTGTATCGGAGCGTTACGGCGAATGTATAGCTCCTGCCGAGCGTCAGAGCCAGCTCCACGGACTGACGCGATTGGTATTTGAAACGGCAGCTTTGGTTAAGTAGCCGAAGCAAGCTTACAACTTTAATAAAAAACGTCGGTTTGATATGCTCCCTTTATGGTAGACGGTTCAAATATAGAAAGCTGTTTACTACAAGGAGGAGCATATTTTTATGGGAGAAAGAAGTAAATTTTAAACATCTGAGAATTTGGAGTACACTCTCAGATGTTTAAATGTAAAATAACCAGTGCTATATAAAACCATGCTATAGATCCATTCTGCCACTAATAAGGTGGCTGCCGGAAATTTGGCAATTTCCTTAGACTTATAAGAAAGGTATGGACTTGGAATATGTTTGTAGTAATTGATAAAGATATTGTCCTGAATTAAGTATAACGCCCAATAATGGGCATTCAAATGAAATGCTTTGAATAGAAAATTAACCAGGGAGTATATAATAAAGTTAAACAATACGCTTTTAAAGTCAGAATACAAAAATACTATCCATATTTGGTAAAAAAGGAGTAAAATATACTGTTATGGATCGAATAATACTGGTGGCATGGGATTTGCTTATAACAGTATTAGTATGATTAAAATTATACTTTTAAATATGAAATACACGGAGGAATTATTGATGAGAGAAGTGGTAATTGCAAGTGCAGCAAGGACTCCTGTGGGAAGCTTTAACGGAAGCCTATCAGGAGTATCAGCTGTTGAGTTAGGAGTTATAGCAGTTAAGGAGGCAATTAAAAGAGCCGGAATCACGCCTGAAATGGTAGATGAAACAATACTGGGCTGTATATTGCAGGCAGGTCAGGGACAGGGCGTTGCAAGGCAGGTAGCAGTTAAAGCAGGGATACCGGTAGAAAAGCCTGCTATGACAATAAATATGATATGTGGCTCTGGTTTAAAGACAGTGCAGCTTGCAGCTCAATCAATAATAAGCGGTGAATGTGATATAGTAGTAGCAGGCGGTACAGAAAACATGAGCCAGGCTCCTTATCTGCTAAAGAATGCGAGAACAGGATATCGAATGGGACATGGTGAGATAGTAGATACAATGATACATGATGCACTTACTGATGTATTCAATAATTATCATATGGGTGTAACTGCTGAAAATCTGGCAGAAAAATATGACATAACACGTGGAGAACAGGATGCCTTCGCAGCTTCCAGTCAAAATAAAGCTGAAGCGGCAATAAAGGAAGGACGATTCAAGGAAGAGATAGTTCCAGTAGTTGTTTCAAATAAAAAAGGTGATGTCATTGTTGATGTAGATGAGTATCCCAGAGCGGGAACCACAGTAGAGATGCTTTCAAAGCTTAGACCTGCCTTCAAAAAAGATGGAACTGTAACAGCTGGAAATGCATCGGGTATTAACGATGGTGCAGCTGTACTTGTTGTAATGTCAGCAGAAAAAGCAAAGGAGCTTGGCATAAAGCCTCTCGGGAAGCTTATAGGCTATGCTTCAGCAGGAGTTGATCCTAGTATAATGGGTATCGGACCTGTTCCAGCAGTTAAAAGGGCATTAGATAGAGCAGGGGTTAAGCTTGAGAATATAGATTTGGTAGAAGCCAATGAAGCTTTTGCAGCACAGGCAATTGCCGTTGCGAAAGAATTAGGGCTGAGTATGGATAAGGTAAATGTTAATGGGGGAGCAATAGCCCTTGGGCATCCTGTAGGGGCAAGCGGTGCAAGAATACTGGCAACATTGCTGTATGAAATGAATAGAAGAGACAGCAAGCTAGGACTGGCCACACTCTGCATTGGCGGAGGAATGGGGACTGCTGTAGTTGTTGAAAGATAGAAAAACGGACCTGAATAGGTCCGTTTTATATTTATTCTGATAAAGTTGTTTCAACCTTTAAGAAGTTAACTAAAGCTGTAGCAGCCTTTCCATTTGTAAGCAGTACTTTAGGGTTAAATTTTTTATTATTAGTTTCAAAAATTCCAAGCTCATTAGCGATAACTACGTAACCCCTATAAGATTTTGAGATGCTTGCAGAATCGCTAAAAGGTGAAACGAAAAGCTTAGATTTTTCTGCTATAAATCCATAACCTAAAGCTCTTACCAGCATTTTAGACGCTTCTTGCCTGCTGACAAAGCCATCTGGATTTATCTCGTTTTCAGTTATCAGCTTTTTTTGTGCAGCTAATTCATAGTAGTAGTCATATTCAGTGGAATACTTTGATTTATCATATGCTGGATAGTAATAAGGTTCTGCTGCTTTTATCAGATATTTAACAAAATCTTTTTGCAAGATTTCACTATCTGGATTAAATTCAGTATTATCAGTCTGTATAATGCCGGCACTTATAAGTGTATTAATATCATTTTCTGCTTCATGGCCCTCTATATCAGTAAACTTGGTTACTCCTGAGTTTTCTTCATAGGGTGTACCGTCATAACCGATTATATCACCTGTATTTGCATCTATCATACCGTTGAAGTTATTAAGCACATATGCAAGCTTTACCTCTGATTTCTCCATTCCTCTTAAATATTCAAACTTCTTAATATAGTTAAGAACAAGATTACTGTTTTCATACATGGATTCATAGGCTTTTTCAAGGCTAATAATATTATCCGAGGATGGGAGCTCGATATCAACCCACCAGTAGCTATAGTTTACAATCTCACCAGTAAATAAGTTAACACCAACATTAAGGGAATTGAAAGGACAATAAATATCATTTTTTACTCCTACAAAGCTGTAGTTATAAACTGGATTTACATATCCTTCAGGCAGCATTGGGTAATCATTTTTTTGGTATGCTGTTTGTTTAAATTTATCTGGCTGTATTTTATTTAAAAATTCAGCAGCTATTTTCTTTCCTTGCTCCTCGGTATACTTTTGTTCTTTACCTGTTGTGTTATAGTCATCACTGCCACTCTTATAAAAGCTTTTAACCTCTGCAGTAACAGCATCCACTGTTACACTTATATATGTGTATTTGCCTGTCTTTGCATCACTAGAATTCCATGAAAGATACCAGCTTGCATTTTCAGTACCATAGCCAGCATATAAGTTTGCGCTTGATAAAGTAAGCTTTTCAATCTCTGGCAAATAAACCTTTGAAGCCGCTATTGCTTTATCCTTAGCTATATATTTGCTAGTATCATCTATTTCCTTTTGCTCTTGCTCAGTCATTGAACCAGAGAAACCTAGTCCGCTATCCATAGCCATTTTTTCATTAGCATGGAAGGGATGGTAATATAAGTTGTGAATGAGTTCACCAGTAATAGCATCTATGGGGAAATTACTATTAAGTATATAAACTAACTTTACCGCAGGTTTATCGCTATCCTTAGGATAAACTAATTGATAGGTAAGCTTAAGCCCTTGTTTTTCAGCAAAAACCTTCTTAACATCGTCAATACTCAGGATAGATTCTGCACCAGGAAACGTAACTGAGTCCCAAGCTGTATAGAAGAATTTGACTTTGAGAGTGTTTTTGTCAATACCTACATTAATACTGTTACCGTCAAAATCTATTCCATTTACTACTCTGATGTAGTTGAAGTTGTAATGATCATTGTAAAGATAGTTCATTTTATCATAGATATTTTCCTTAAGCTTTGATTCTTGAAGCTTTTCAGGACATATTTTATTGATAAATTCTTCTGCTGCCTTTAAGGCCTCATCTTTTGAATACTTTGCAAGCTTACTATAGGTTTCACTGGATGCTTCCCAATTGTTATAGCTGACTATTTCTCCAGTAGAAGCATCAACAATTACTGAAATGCTTTCGCCATTGCCTGATTTATTATACCAGTAAAGCTCCCATACACTTCTTCCATTAATATAATTTTCGCTGTAGCTGCTGTTGAACTCATAGCCCTCGGTTATTAACTCTAGCTTTTCCTTAGCGATTTGAATTGCTTGCTTTAAATCATACTTAGCACCTGCCGCATTTACAGGTACTATTGTAAATGCAAAAAGCAAAGCAACAATAGTGATTATTGATATTACTCTTCTCATATAAATCTCCCTTCTAAATAATAAGCTGATGCTTATTTAATCATTATAATTGTTAGACTTATATATTGTACAAAAGTTCCAGATAAATATAAGGTTTTTACAGTTTAAAAAATAAAACAGCAATGTAGTGCATGACTACATTGCTGTGATTAAGGCAGTTAGTTATAAAGGGTTGTATCAACCTTTAGGAAGTTAATTATGGAAGTTGCAGCGTCTCCCTTTGAAAGTAGTGCCTTAGGGTTGAACTTATTATCCTTAGCACTGAATATGCCTAGATCTTCGGCTAAAACAATATAACCCTTATAAGCTTTTAATACATACTTTGAATCGTCAAAAGGCATTACAAACAAATTGGATTTTTCTGCTATATATCCATAGCCTAAAGCTCTTATAAACATTTTGGAGGCTTCCTGTTTGTTGATGTAACCATCTGGATTCTTTTCTTTTTCAGTTATCAGCTTCTTTTGAATAGCTGTTCTATAGTAGTGCTCATATTCATCTTCATTGCTTGAATTATCACGTATAGGATAGTATGAATATGGCTCCATAGATTTAACCAGCATTTTTATAAAGTCTTTTTGAAGTATTTCAGTATTAGGCTGGAATTCTGTTTCCTCAGTTTGAATTACTCCAATTTCTATTAGAAGATTAATATTTTCTTCAGCTTCGTGTCCAGAGATATCACTAAATTCAGTTTTACCTGCAGGCTCTTTATATGGCTTGCCGTCATAACCTATTAATTCACCAGTGTTTGCATCTATCATGCCATTAAAGTTTTCAAGAATATACGCAAGCTTGATTTCTGCTGATTCAATGCCCTTTGAGTAATCATACTTCTTTGTATAAGCTAGTGACATATCACTTGTATTAAACATATA
>CALGKJ010000187.1 GCA_937930535.1 uncultured Clostridia bacterium | reverse complement strand
CCAGCAATTAATAAGAGCATCAGAGAACCAAAAACCAGTATGCTTTTTTTGCTGATATTTATCTTATTTATATAAGCATATACAAAAAAATAACCAGTAAGTGCCGCTATAGTCGAACCAAAATTAGCACCTAAAAACGGCAGTCCCATAATGGCTATACATATAGTAAAGTATAAAACAAGCAATATTTTTTTCATAATCTCACTTATTTTATCTTTAAACAGCTCTAAAGCACTGCATATAAACAGTATAGACACGCCAATGAAAACACCTGCATATTCATTGCCTATTCCGTAAAATCTAGCACCAATAATGGGATCATAGCCTAGTACAGAATGTTTAATCAGACTTCCGCCTGTAATAGTATCTCCCATCATACTTGCTGTCATGATAAAGGTAATAATTGCCAAGGCTATGATACTGTTGTTTATCTTAAGTTTTTTATTTTTAGCACCTTTTAAAGCAGTACTGTGTTTTACCTTTGAAAAGTACTTTATCATATAGGATAATACAAAGGCGGTTATAAAAAATATGACTATATAAGGAGTAACACTTCTGATTTTTATTAGTGACATATATAAAAGCACCAATGGCGCTGTCATATTTGATAGTAAAATAATCCTGCAAGCATAATCCAGACTTTTATGTTTTATTTTTTTCATGGCAACAAGATATATAAGGGCTATAATCGCCGAAATTATTTCATATATTGCATAGCTGGTAAGCACAGGAAGCCTTAGCTTTGAAACTCCTATAATATTTTCATTTGCTCGTATTAGCGTATTATAGTTATCCTTGGAGGGGATCCTGCTTATATTGCTTACGGTGCTTATGCCCAATCGGTTTAATATTAAATCAGCTATATCAGTGTTTATAATTATACCATTTCTTCTTGTACTGCTGGAATACAAAGTTTCACCCTGACTGCTGTTATATATGATTACTGGTGTAAGCTTATTGCCGTTTTTTAAGTTTTCTCTGGATGGGTAGGAAGATAGTATTATAAATGCAGTAGCTTCATCACTTTGTTTAATTATGCTTGCTATAAAGCTGTCCATGAGATCTAAAGCCTTCTGCTTTGATTTCATATACAGCTCTTTATTGACAGTTGATTTATTGGCATCAAGCCTGCTAAAATCACCAATATCTATAACCATAAATGAACAAGCTGGAAGAAACTGCTTGTACAATTCCTCCAGCTTTATATAATCAGTAATTTTATAACCGGGAAAATCATAATCATAGGTAAGAATATCCTCAACATTACCTATATCAACAGTGCCTAAGCTATTCATAGCTATTAGAGCACCGCTTCTGTCTTCTTGATCTATATTAATATTTGAAGCTGTTCTAATATTAATATCACTGCTGCCTAATAAGCAGGTTTTCAAATTATTGCTGTTTAACATATCTCCTATATAGCCTATTTTTTCTTTATACTCGCTGTTATTATTCAGGTTAATTAATTTGTCTATATCCATATAGGAAATATTATACTCACCTTTTTCTGCATCAAAAACAGCAGAAGCGTTAAGCAGTCCCTTGTTTATTTCAAGTCTGCTGCCTGTACCAATATTCAGCCTTGACTTGAAGGCTGAATGTTTGCCAAGCTGCCTGTTATTCATCAAGGCTATACTGCTTTTCTGCATCATGGCATAAACAAAGCTGCAACATTGAAAATCCTTTAACTCCAAGCTGTCAGCAACAATCAATACCAGCTTGTTTACATTTTTTGATGTTGCAGCTTTGACTGCTGGTTCAGCATAAGTCAAACTTCCTATAAAAATATATATAATTATAGATATTAGTTCACATAAAAGTAAAGCCAAGCCAAATCTTCTTTTGTGCAATTTTATCTCTCCCGACCAAGCTGTAAACTTTATTTATCTTTAACGTAATATTTTACAAGCTCCTCAAGCAGCTCATCTCTCTCAAGCTTCTTGATCATGCTTCGTGCGTTGTTGTAGCTTGTTATATATGTAGGATCTCCTGACAATATGTAGCCTACTATTTGATTAATAGGATTATATCCTTTCTCCTTAAGAGAATTATAAACAGTTATAAGTATTTCAGAAGCTTCCATCTTTTCTTCTGTACCTACACTGAATTTCATGGTTTCTTCAAAATTACCATTCATAACAATTCACCCCCTATATTCCTTTATTATAATATTAATATACATAATCCTTTATTTCAAGGAAATATTTTCTAGTGCTTTGACTCAGCACTAGAAAATATTTTTGTATAAAGCTCCTATGCTTATAGTTATCAAAGCTTGGAGTTTAAGAGAATCTCTGCAAAAATTATTATTTACAGCCCATAATAAGCTCTACTGTATGGTTGTTGCGGTCATTTATTAGCTTTATATGGTTTTCCTGCTGCTCTTTGCCATCCAGTATAAGCTTTTCAATGCCTTTGCTTATTTTTGAAGGGTTCTTTACTGATATAGTATACAGGGTTTCTTTATATTTATACTCTATGCTGTATTCTGACCAGTCCTTGGGTATGCAGGGATCGATAATCAGTCTGTCTCCCAGCTTGTTAAAGCCTAAAATGCTTTGTAAGCCTACTCGGTACATCCAGCCGGCAGCACCTGTATACCAGGTCCAGCCGCCTCTGCCTGTATGGGGGGCAACTGCATAAACATCGGCTGCCATTACATATGGCTCTACTTTGTAGCGAGCCACCTCCATAGAGGTTTTTGCATGGTTTATGGGACTCAGCATATTATAAAGCTCATATGCCTTATCTCCCATTCCCATTTTTGCATAAGCCAGTGCAACCCATACTGCGGCATGGGTGTACTGCCCTCCGTTTTCCCTTACCCCCGGCAGATAGCCCTTTATATAGCCCGGCTCCAAGTCTCCTTCGTCAAAGGGAGGCGTCAGCAGCAGTACAATGCCTTCATCCTTGTTTATAAGATAATGCTCTACAGCTTCAAAGGCTTCTTTTATTCGATCCGCTCTGCCTGCGCCAGAAATAACCGCCCAGGACTGTGCCAGTGAGTCGATTCGACATTCAGTATTTTCAGCCGAGCCTAAAGGCAGCCCATTATCAAAGTATGCTCTTCTGTACCAGTTGCCATCCCATGCGTTTTCTTCAATGGCTTTTATGATTTCTTTTGCTATATTCAGATATCTTTCTACTCTGTTTTGGTCATTTTGTTTTTTGCATATATCAGAAAAACCAATTAGTATGGAATAAATAAACCAGCCCAGCCATACGCTTTCGCCTTTGCCTTTGTTGCCTACCGTGCTCATTCCGTCATTCCAATCACCTGAGCCCATTAATGGTATGCCATGAGGTCCAAATTTCAGAGAACGTTCTATAGCTCTTATGCAATGCTCATATAGTGAGGTTTTAAGCTCTGATACACAGGGCTTGTTGTAGCGTTCGTCTTCATCATCCTTTAGACATTCTTCATCCAGATAGCTGGTCTGCTCATCAAGTATGCTCCAATCTCCAGTACTATTGATATAGTCTAAAACTACATAAGGCATCCAAAGCAAATCATCTGAGAACTTCGTACGAATACCCTTATCCGTTACTGGATGCCACCAGTGCTGTACATCTCCTTCAAAAAACTGGTGGGAAGAATGGTAAAGTATCTGATTTTTAGTTATTTCTGGCTGTATATATACTAACGCCATGGAATCCTGCAATTGATCTCTAAAGCCGTATGCTCCTCCTGATTGGTATAGTGCAGATCTTGCCCACATTCTGCATGATAGTGTCTGATAAAGCAGCCATCCATTAAGCAGATAGTTCATGGATATATCTGGTGTCTGTATTTTTACTGCACTTAGTATATTATCCCAATATCTAACAGTCTCTTCTAGTGCCTTATTGACTTCCTTTATGCTTCTGTATCTGCTTGTAATAGAAGCTATATCGGATAAGCTGTCAGCCTGCCCCAGAATAAATACAAGCTCCTTTTCCTCATTTGCATCCAGCTCAAACAATGTTTGTATGCAAGCACAGCTATCCATGCCTGCACCTGTATTATTTGACAGCCTTTCTCTGCAAAGAGCTTCTGGCTTTGATAATGTACCAAACCTTCCTATAAACTCTCTTCTGTCACCAGTATAGTATCTTTCACGTATTGAGGAGTCTATAAACAGTATCCTGTCGGGAAAATCCGAATTAAAGGAGTTTCTAATAAGCAGGGTTTCATTATTATAAATGTCACTATAGGTATAGTATGCTGTCTGCTGTTCATTAACTCCCATAACTGGGCGTACGTAGTAAAAGGCTGATAAGCTTCTTTTCTTGTTTGATACATTTTTCACAATCAACTTATACAGCTTTACACTGCTGTCCATAGGGGTAAATTGTATCATTTGATGCTCAAAGCCCATATAATTTCGTTCAAATATGCTGTAGCCAAAGCCATGTCTGATCTTATACTGTCCCTCGCCTCGAATTGGCTGAGGAGTAATATTCCATACGCTGCCCGAAGCTTCGTCCCTTATATATATTATTTCTCCCGATGCATCAACAGTGGGATCGTTTGCCCAAGGGGTTAATTTATTTTCTCTGCTGTTTTCTGCCCATGCATAACCCGAGCCTGATTCGGATACTTGAAATCCAAACTTTCCGTTTGAAATCACATTTATCCAAGGTACAGGTGTATTTACTGCATCCTTAAGCTGTATTACATATTCCTTTCCATCCTCGCTAAAGCCGCCATAGCCATTGCTATAGGTTAGCTGCTCTGCTGCTAAAGCTGCGGCGGGGTATTCTGTGTCATCAGCTTCCCAAAGCCTGCTGCAATTGGCATACTTGGCTTCCTTCAGCTTAAGCTGTGCAGATAATGTACCTTTATCACCCCTAAAGGCAATACGTGCCGAGGTATATAGAAGTGTTTTATCTTCTTCATTTATTTGATGTCCCTGCCTAATAAATACACCGCCGGACTTTTCCCTTAAATCTCTTGCATGGCTGACAGAAACAATATCCTGCAATAGATTATATAAGGGCTGGGTATAGCTTCCTGCCTCTGTATTTATCAGTACCAAATCAACATAAAAGCCTTTTATTCTCCAGTATTCATGTGCTTTTAAAAGCTCCCTGACTAGATCAGCATTTTCTGCATTTTTTATAGCAGCGAGCACTATGGGTAAATCGCCGGAAATACCGTAAGCCCACAAGCCTGACTGACCTTTTATATTTTTCTTTATATAGCTTTCCTGTGCTTTTTTCAGAGGGCTTACAAATATTATATGGGATAGCATTTGTCTGTAAAGCTCAAGCTCATTATGCTTTAGGTTAAGGAAATTAAGCTCAACCTGCCCTCGTGTCCATGCCAGCTCCAAGGCTCTGTCCACTGATGCAGCTTCATGGTATTTTTCAATTAGCTGCAAGGCATTGTCATAGCTGCTGGGTATACCGGTAATATAGCAAAGCTTTGCTGTTTCACCGGGCTGTATTTTTACTCTGGCTCTTATGGACATAACGGGGTCTAGTACTGGTCCTACGGTGTTTGACAGTGGATGATTGGGCTCTAGTGCCATTGGATTTATAAGGGTTCTTCCTCTGCCGATAAACTTGGATCTGTCTGTCTCGTATTGTATTCCTCCCACAAGCTCGCCGGTAATATTAATACTATGGATTGCCAGTATTGGCTGTTTGCTCTGCTCTCTAGGTCTTCTATAAGCTATCAGCGCATTATGCTTTTGAAGATATTCCGTCTTTATAAACAGATTACTAAAGGCAGGGTGTGCCACATCTGCTGATTGATCCGCCAAAACAACCTCAAAATAGCTGGTAATCTCTATTGTCCTTACCTGCTGACCGTGATTGGTAAGCTGTAATCGTCTTACCTCTATATTATCCTCTGGTGATACAACTATATCAGTTTGAGTATCAAGCTTATCATCGGTTCTTATATATGTTACCTTATCCTGAGCAAATATCACCTTGTATTTGTCTGGTACGGTTAAATTAGGGTTAAAGGAGGATGCCCATACCTTGCTGGTATCAATATCCTGTATATAAAAGAAGGTTCCATACTTATTATTGACAGCTTCATCTCTCCATCTTGTTACTGCCAGATTATTATATCTGCTGTAGCCTGTTCCATCATCAGTAAGCATTACAGAGTAGCTTCCATTGGATAATATATGGCATTCGGGCATCTGCTTTTGCGGTAACCCCAAGGTTGTGGAGTATTCAAGGTCTTCCTTGTCAAGATCTTCAAAGGGCTCAATTTTTTCCTTGTAGTCCTTTGCAAATATTACCTTTGAAGGTACTTTCTCCTGCAATAATATTTCTGCCGCTTTGATGATAGGCTCGTTGTGAAAACGCTTCTGCATTATGTTATCGTTTATTAGGTTGTTAAGTGCTAAAAATGCCATTCCTTGATGATGTGCCATATAGCTTTGTACTATACTGCTTTTTTTACCCTTTGAAAGCCGCTCCGGGGTATAATCTACTGCCTCATAAAAGCCATAAGCTGCTTCCATGCCTTCCTGCTTAAGCCTTAGAAGGTTATTAAAGGCTTCCTTGGGTTCAACCATAAGTGAAAGCAGAGTGGCATAAGGTGCTATGACTGTGTCATTTATCAGTCCTCTTTTTAAGCCTAAGGAGGGTATTCCAAATGCCTTGTACTGATAGTTCAGCCTGAAATCAAAGGAATAATAGCCTGATTCAGATACTCCCCAGGGTACATGTCTTTTTCTTCCATACTCCCTTTGGGCTCTGACAACAAACCTGTATGTTTCATTTAATAAGGTATTGTCATAGTCTTTCATTATCAAAAGGGGCATGAGATACTCAAACATTGTACCCGTCCATGACACCAAACCTTTGCAGCCGTTTGCATTTGTCAGGGTTCTGTCAAGCATAAACCAGTGTTCCTTTTTTACCTCGCCTCTGGCTATTGATATAAAGCTTGACTGTCTTGCCTCGGATGCCAGCAAATCATAGTAGGATTTTGTAGGCTGTTCCTCTTCCTCGTTATAGCCTATAGAGAAAAGCTTTCTTTTATTGTCAAACAGCGGTTGAAATTTTGTAGCATCTATTATTTGCTGTACTCTCATCATAAGGCTGTTTATTTCGTTGATAGTATCCCCAAGTCTGCTTGAAGCTGGCAATATATTACTCTTAAGCATATTCAGCCATTCTATGGCCGCCTTATATTCTGTTTTGGAGGTATCATAGCTTTGCATCTTTTTAGCCGCTTCATCACACAGTAATATTATTCTTTTGTAAAGCTGAGTCATATCAAGCAGAGATTTTCCTTTATTTATGCTCTCCAGCAATTCCTTTATTTGATTTACACCAAAATCCGATTTGTTTTCAAATATTTCATCAAAGCTTTCATATATGCTCAGCCATGAAATAAAATCCTTTAAATCCTTCATATGAGAAACAGTCATCTTATGAAGCTTATAGCCCCATCTGGGCCGCTTATGCTTGTTTGTTTCTCCAAGCTCCGTTAAAATACTGCTCCAGTCAGCAAGAGTCATGTTTTTTGAGGTTATAGTATTCTCAAGGGTTTTTGATACTGCTTCTATATTTTCATGCTCTTCCTTTGCCAGCTCCAAGGTGTCCTTTATGCCGCAAGCCAAGCTTAGGTCAATAACAGGCTTATTAAGAAACTCCTGTAAGCCCTGTCTTAATGTAATTAAATAGCCGATAAAGTTTCCGCTGTCTACAGTGGAAATATATTTTGGTCTAAGCACCTCCAAGGTTATAGTGTCATACCAGTTATATAGATGTCCCTTCCATTTGCTCATTTTTTCTATTGTTGCTATAGTTTTATTTAGCCTTTCGAGCATATCTGTCAAAGAGATATATCCAAAGTCTCTGGCGGTTAATATAGACATTAAAAGCAGTCCGACATTAGTAGGGGACGTTCTGTGAGCTATTCCATTAGGCGGATTTTCCTGATAATTGTCAGGTGGAAGATAATTGTCCAGCGCACCTACAAACTCCTCAAAAAAGCTCCAGGTTTTTCTTGAGATTCTTCTTAGCTCATTTATTTCAGCCTTATTTAGCTGATTTTCAGCCTGCTGCTCTGCTTTGCTTATTTTATAGGCTGTTATTGGAGCCAGACTCCATAAGATAAAGAGCAGTCCGGTAACGTATATTGCTTCAAATCTAAAGTACAGTGTATAGGTGAATATGGCTATACCAGAAACAGGACATATCCACATTCTCTGCATATAGCTTTCCAGATGGTTTTTTAAGCCATGCTCCATATCTGCGGCAGTAACCCATTCAAGCATATTCCTTTTTGTAATAAATACTCTGCCGAGAGTTTTAAATATTGCATTCAGCATCATATATGCATTGTAGGGCAGAAAGGATAAAATCAATAATACTTGCAGTATCACATTTGTTATCCTGTCAGCAAAGGAAAATGCGGATTTTTCTATAAATGGCTGTTTAAGTCCCGCTGCCAGTAAATCTGCCAGACTGATTACAATGGGCAGCGCATTAATCAACAGCACCAAAAACAGCCATACCAGCGTACTTCCTGGAAAAACCGCCAAAGCTGCTATTATGAGAAGCATTGAAAAGCTGCTGGATAAGCTTCTTCTGAGATTATCTAGTATCTTCCACTTATTTATATTAGCTAATGGGTTTTTGATGTATTTGCCTTCACGGTTTTTGATGCTTGGAAATAACCAGCTTATAAGCTGCCAATCCCCTCTGACCCATCTGTGAAGCCGCATTATGTATGAATTATATTTTGATGGAAAGCCGTCAATCAGCTCAATATCGGTAACGAGTCCGGTTCTTACATAGGAGCCTTCCAAAAGATCGTGGCTCAGTACCGTATTATCTGGTATGGCATCCTTAAGCAGCTCGTGAAAAATATCCAAATCATATATACCCTTGCCTGTAAATATTCCTTCTCCAAATAAATCCTGATAAACGTCAGAAACTGCATTGGTATATATATCAATACCGCCCTGACCTGCAAATATCCTTGAAAAAGCAGATGCGTTTGCGCTTACAATATCTACATTTATCCTTGGCTGCAAAAGACCATAGCCCTCAACAACCACACCGCTGGCTTTATCTACCACCGCTTTGTTTAATGGATGCATGATAGTTCCAATAAGTTTTTTGCCGGTTTCCATTGACAGCTTTGTATCTGCATCAATTGTTATAACATACTTTATATTTTGCAAGCTGCTTATATCACCTATTATTGTGCTAAAGCCGGTATTCCTATCACCCTTTAAAAGACTGTTAAACTCAACAAGTGCTCCTCTTTTTCTTTCCCAGCCCATCCATCTATTTTGTGCTTTACTAAATACTCTTTCTCTGTGAAAATAGTAAAAAATGTCTTCGCCTGTGGAATACCTTTCATTAAGCTGATTGATTGCAGCAGTTGTATACTGTATTATTTCCTGATCGCCAGACATTTCCTTTTCACTGTGATCCTTAAAATCGCCCACCAAAGCAAAATACAGATTTTTTTCTCTATTTGCCAGATAGTATTCCTCAAGCTGCTCCACCAGCTTAAGTGCCCGCTTGTCATTGGGCAGCAGGGTTGGTATTACTACAATAGTTTTTGCAGTATCAGGTATTCCTTCCTTTAGCTCCAGCTTTGGAAGAAAAGCTGGGGGCTTTATTCTTGTTACAATCCAGTTTACAACAGAAACAGCAATATCACTTGCTGGAAGCAGTAAAACAAATGCTGCAACTATTACATCAAATAGGTTGGATGACAGCAGATTGTAGACGTAATATACTAATAGAAGATAAATAATCATAGTAAGTGCCGTTATGGAGGTTAAATACCATATCGAATTTAGATCCTTTTTTTCATCACTCTGCCCTATTTTCCTTCTCAGAAGATTTTTTTGATTTCCCAGCAGATAATATCCTACATGCCTATTTCCCTCTACAGCGCATTCTACAGCCTCTCTGGCTATTTGTATTTCTGATATTCTGCTTTTTTTGGCAAGCCGCTCTATTTCATGTCTATAATAGTCTCTGGATTGAAAATCCATCTGGCTGTATATTTGCTCCGGGTCTTGACGCAGAATATGCTCAATCTTGCTTAGAGACTCAAATATTTCCGTCCAATCCAGTGTGGCTATAAATTTCAGGCTGGTTATGGAGTTGCCTATGGATACCTGTCTTATAGCCTGTTCATTGTGTTCAAGCTGTGTTATGCTTTCTCCATTTGTATGCTGTTCTGATAGCCGTTTATCAATATAATGGATAATAGGAGCTACCTCTAATCCATGCTTTTTAAGCATATTTAAAAGATGCTCCCCAAAGGAAGGCGTGATCTTGTCGATACCCTTCATGTATTCCTTGGCAAGCTGTAAAAGCTCCTCAGGCTTGCTGTTTTTATGCAGCAGCAAGTGCTCAGCCAGCTTTTCCGCTTTATACCACTGCTGTTGAGAGGCTATCAGCTTGTCACAGACATGTCTTATATGCTCTATCAGTGCCATTCGTATCATAAGAGGTATTGCCCATAGCTCACCGCTGGACAGCAGTGCCTGTGATTGATAAGCAGTAATAAAGTTTATCAAAAGCTTATCGTCAAATCTGCCGTCAGTATGGGATACAAGCTCAAGTGCTATGGCATACACCCGGGGAAATCCCTTTAGCGAGCCGCTTTTTAATCTGGGCAGTTGATAGTAATATTTTTTCGATAGATTCTGACGTATTTCTTTTACTTGCTCTTCTATTATATAAAAATTGTCCAGAAGCCACTCAGAAGCCGGTGCAACCCTCTTTTTTGATTTTACGTATTCGTTAAGGTTCATATAAACAGATGTAATAAGCTTAAAATTATTGTTCATTCTCCATTCAAGGCTGTAAAAGCTTTTTGTTCTTTTGTCTATTATGTGCTTGCGTGCAATATCTGCTGCATGTCTTTCCAGCTCTTCGGGGTTTAGTATTACATCTGTTATTTCATGATCCTCTATATCTCTATTTATAAAAAACCTGATTAGGAGTCTGACCAATAAAAATATGGCAGGAACTCCTAATGCATATATAAAGAAAACACCTGTGTTCACGTAGCAAATCACCATTCCTTGTCTTATGTATTTTCATCAATCCAGATGTGTTGAAACTATTCCGCTGATCTTTTCGCTGTACATTTCAGCCAGCTCCTTGGCGTATTCTTCGGTGCTGCCCTCAGAATAAACATTGCATACAGGCTTTTCACAGTCAGGCAGTACCAGCACCCAGCCCTTATCATCGTCTATCATTACACCTTCAAACAACTCAAGCGACAACTCGTTCTTGGTCAGCAGATGCACCGGCCAACGTCCTTGC
>CALGKJ010000186.1 GCA_937930535.1 uncultured Clostridia bacterium | reverse complement strand
AAGGAGGAATAATCTAATGTCTAATCAAAAATTTGATTTTAATGAAGCTAATAATCTTAAAACTAAATTGGAAAGAGAAATGAGCAAGGTGGAAGCAGATCTAAACCAGATGGCAAACATGGTAGACGGAGTAAGAAGCTGGTGGTCTGGAGGCTCAGAAGTAGCATTTATAGAAAACTTCAAGGGAACAAAAACAAAGATAGTAAAAAGCTTAAATGACTGCATAGCAGACTATAAAAAGCTGGTAGAGCAGATAGCAAAGGCAAAGCAGGAAAGCGATGCAGCTATAGCGCAGCAGCTTAGAGTGTAAATGTATCAATACAATTCATTAACGTATTGAATTACAAAGAAGGAGATTTAATATGCCTACACCAAGCGAAGTGCAAAGGAAAGCTATAAGAGTCAACTCTGTATATGATGAGCTTTGCCGTGGTAAAGATCGCTGTCAAGGATATGCATATAACTCAAGTGACTGGTGGCAGAGTGAAGCTGGTAAGGCTTTAAGAAGCCAATATAGCGAAATACAAGCAGATATTACCAGACTCATAAGCAAGCTTGGCACGGTTGTAAGCTCCATAAAAAGATTGTCCACAAATATTCAAAATGCAGACGACGAAAGAAGACGTAAAGCAGAGGAATTGAAGCGGCAGGCTTTGAACACAAAAAAGAAATAGTTTTTTAATTACTCTCTAAGGAGGTGAAACCTAATGTCCAACCAAAAATTTGATTTTAATGAAGCTAATAATCTTAAAACAAAGCTGGAAAGAGAAATGAGCAGGGTGGAAGCATCTCTAAACCAGATGGCAAACATGGTAGATGGAGTAAGAAGCTGGTGGTCTGGAGGCTCAGAGGCAGCATTTATAGAAAACTTCAAGGGAACAAAAACAAAAATAGTAAAAAGCTTAAATGACTGCATAGCAGACTATAAAAAGCTGGTAGAGCAAATAGCAAAGGCAAAGCAGGAAAGCGATGCAGCTATAGCACAACAGCTTAGGGTATAGAATATAATAGGCGTGATGATGAAGAGTACCCACATCACGCCTATACAAAACTATATTAAGTATAAAGGGATATAAGATAGTCCCAATATACAAGGAAAGCAGAAGCTAATTTAAACAGGCAAAGAAATAAAAATATAAGGAGGCAAAAAGCCATGAAAAAAACAGTATTAATTTTAACAATAATTTTTAGTTTATCACTATTATCAGCGTTTACATACGCAGTAGAGTTACCCCTTCGTGTAGTAGTAAACGGAGAAGAGGTATATTTTCCTGATGCACAGCCATTTATAGATGCAAACGGCAGAACCCAGACACCAGCAAGATTTATTGCTGAAGCATTAGGTGCATCAGTAACCTGGGATGGAGAAGCAAGAAAAGCAACCTTTGAAAAAGGCAGCAATAAGCTGGTACTATTTATTGATAAAAAAGAGTATGAGCTTAACGGTGTAAAAAAACAAATGGATACTGCTGCAATAATAAAGGAAAACAGAACATTTGTACCAGCAAGATACGTAGCAGAAGCCTTTGGTGCTGTTGTAAGCTGGGATGGGGCTATCAGGACTGTGTATATTGATGTGAAAAAGGATAGTGAAGTGAAGGAGCCAACTGGGACTAGGATAGTTTCGGGGTTTGTAGTGCCGGATGATGTAGTTAAATCATTAATAGTTGAGCTGAAAAATGATTTGAATTTTGAAACAATGTTTGTAATAGATTTTTTTAGACCAAATGTAGAGAAACAAAAAAATGATATGGAGAAGCTCTTGTTACAGAAATTCAGTGAAGATACTGTAAAACAAATTATGGACCATATACGACCTAAAATGGGCATTACTGATGCAGTTGTGGATAAAACAGTATTTGATAGTAGAACATCGCAATATATTGCAATACTTCGTTCGGAGTCATATGAGGAAACAATTACTGTTTGGATTTATAAGAAAGGTATCAAGCCATAGGAATAAGTAAAGTTAATGGTCCCGTTGAGGTGGAAAGGTATGAGGAAGGTATTAAGTTATCTTATAGCAGTATGCATTATTGCTTCAGCTATATTTACTAATACACATGGACAACAATTTACAGACGAAGTTAAAAAATCAGTTGAAAAAGCAAATACATTTCTAAAGGAAAAATTGGATTTAGAAGATTATTATATTTATAAAACTAATGATGGGGAATTAAATGGAGAGTTTGCAGTAAATGGAACAAGTACATTTTTTAATAAACCTATTTTTGTATATGGGGATCAAGTATCTGCCAGCAAAGCGGCAACAACAAATGGCAAAGAATATGATAAGCAATTAGACCAATATCGTGCCATGGGATACGCTAGGGACGGTTCAACATTTTCAAACCCTAAATTTCCCTATGATAATGAAGGTTACTTGGCAAAGGATAGAAAATGGATCGAAAAACCATGGGGTGCAGATGGGGTAAGACGACTCTTCGGCGAAGATGGTACAGTAGATTCAAGGAAAATGACCACAGATAAATATGGAGGTTTAGACTATATCAAAAAATGGATTAAAAGTGTTGGAAGATTTGAACCCGACAGTTTGGAGAATTACGATTTAGAGCGTAACTTTTTTACAGTGAATGCGACAAAAGTACCAGAAGCAATTAAAAATAATTTTGAGGACTTTTTATTTGTAATCCAACCCCCTACTGAACATTCATGGGGCTTGGGAATAGCTTTCTACTACTGGAATAGCGAGTTTAATTTAAACTACAGATCTTTTCTTATACAGCCCTTTGATATGGTAACTAAAGACCTATCCGTCGAGCTTGACCCTATACCTTCAAGTGCTAAAGCAGGAGATGATGTGCTAGTAGGAATCAGGGTTAAGTCGACCTTTGAGGAAGAGCTGAAAGATATATATTTTAAATGGGAAATCACTAAAACCTCTGATAATGCCAGCGTAGAGGCTGTCTTTTTAGGACACGCTGATACAAGAGAAGGATATATAGCAAAAATACCCGCCAAAGGAGAGGCTAAGCTGTACGCCGCATTTAAAATGCCAGATAGCAATGTAAAGGTGAAATTTGAAGCAAATAAAGATGGAACTAACCCTAAGGAAACAAACCTAAGCAACAATGCTACTGACGGAATAGTCAAAGCCGTAATCCCAGTGCATACAGTATCTGACTTCCAATTGGACTACAATATACTATCAAAAAAGGTGAAATTTCCTTTGCTCAACGGAGCAGGTATAACAGCACATTTAACAGCCCCCAGAGGAAGTTTAATTGGAAATGCGTGGGGTGCATTGAACATAACAAATAGTACGCCGAATATATATAGTGCATTTAAAGTAAATGGCAGTCCTTCGGAAAACACATACAGTATAGCCGTAACAGAGCCGGCAGGAACTATTACAAAATACCCTCAGATTGAGTCAACAATGTATAGAAAGAATACTACTTATATTTCTGCACAGGAGTATGATGATCCTCAAAATGGCAAATGGCTTAATGGATTGTCAGAGAAGAAAACAAACGGAATAGTATCCTTTGGCGGAACAGCATACGCTAATTATTTCTATTACTGCAGCGGATGCCAAACAGACTCCGATGGTGAATCCTATTGCGATGGACATACCAAAACGACTTCAGCAGCTTTTACTTCTGGCACAGACACAAGAACAATTACCACCAAAATCTACAACGGTATGCCAACCATAAAACCAAAGGTTTATGACAACAAAATAGATTTCAATAATACAAATTCCGAACAAAAGAATATGTACTGGACAAGTGAACCCTACAAGTATAATGTTATACGCTGGATGTGCCATGAGGATGAAAACGGTGGTTTATATAACTGGACTAAAGTTAACGGACAGTATCAAAGAACATTTACCCAGCAAAACAGTGCCATAATAAAATGGTCCACAGCAAGTACTATGAAAAATGACTATTATGAAAGCAGAGCTGCAGCAAAAACGGGCGCACAAGCAAAGGGTAAATATGATAAAGCCATTTTTGCTACAGATAAGTCTTTTAAAAGCGTTGATTATCCTATAAAATCAGGCTACTATTTTAACCCTACAGGCACATATACATTTACCGTAGAGACGGTTACTTACAAACCAACACAGGCAGATACAAAAGAACACAAGGATCTCGTAAACTCAGTTATAAATGCCTTTAGATATGAGTCGGATCTGATGTATATAAACAAGGACAAAAAGGCAGTGAACCTTCAAGGCGAGTTATTGCCTAAGAATGGAAACAGCTTCAAAAGAAAGGCTGCATCACTAACCGCACAGGATCCAACAGGAGTTGACGGAGTTGTACTATTAAACGTATTGGATAGGACTGACAGTCAATCGCGCTATTCCAAAAAAGTTGAGGAAATATACCATGCCGAAACAAGTGACGGCATAACTCATGAATACTGGAAGGCAATATTAGAGGGATACATTGAATCAGAAACCCAAGGAAGCGAGAAGTTCAAATACAAAGAGTATGTAAAAGCTGGTCAGTATATGTATAGGATAACTGAAAAAACAACAGTTACAATAGAAATAAATTCAGGAAATAAAAAGGTATACACCCATGCACATATGCCGGATGGAAAGTACACAATAAAGGCATGGATTGATGATGCTGCACTTACCAGTGGAAATAACGAATATAAGAAGCTGGGAACACTAAAGGGTATAGCATCACTGGACAAAATAGAGGTGTCGGTTGTAGGCTCTATGTACGAGGATACCAACTAATGAGCTTAAAGCCTCATGCCAGAAGGTATGGGGCTTTAACCACAGACAGAAAGGAATATGTGTTATGAGTACAAAAGTTGATTCAATTAAAATAGATGAACTGGCAGCAGAATTTAAACAGCTTAGCAGGGCAATTGAAGCTAGTGAAACTAATATAAATAGAGAAGTAAACAGTCTTATCAGTGATACAAATTCTAAATATGATGAATATTATGTGCGTTCAACAACAAGTGAATTGGATAGAATGCTCAGGGAAATGCGAACTCTTACTATATCAATAACAGAGAGGCTTAACAATAAATATTATGTACTTAAGCAAGCTTCCGAGTGTTACAGAAATGATGAAGCTACTGCAAAAAAGCTATTGCAAAGACAAGTAGGATATTCATTAAATCAGTCACCTGCTGGGGTTTTTGGAACACTTTTTAGGATAGCAGGTATAAAAGGAAATGTTGCTTTAACAGCTGCTGCAAGTTTAAAAGCAGTTGCTTCTGTAAGAAATACAAAAAATTCAGAAGTATTGCTTACTCTTCCATTAGAAGTGTCACCTCTTAAAGCTAATTTGACTATGAACCCCAAAACATACAGTGAGGATGTTAAAAAGCTTCAGCAGAGATTAAAGGCACTTGGATACAATATACAAGTTGATGGTTACTTTGGTAAACAAACTTTAGCAGCAGTAAATGATTACAAAAACAAATATGGATTAGGCAACACTGGTGAATATGCAGGCATAGTCGGCTCTCAAACATGGTGCTGCTTATTTGGGCGTTTAACAGGAGAGCTGAAGCTGGAGCCTAATAACTACTCTGCTCAGGTAAAGCTGGCGCAAATTAGATTGAAGGATTTAGGATATAAAATTGATGCAACAGGATATTTTGATGAAAAAACCTTAAAGGCAGTAAACGAGTTTAAGACGAAAAATGGCATTGGTAATACTGATAAGTGGGAAGGGGTTTTAGGACCTCAGACATGGGATGTACTATTTGGTATTGTTCCTACTGTTGTTATGGATAAGAATACTACTCCGAAGGTAAGTAAAGTAGCAGCCCCTGAGGCAAAAAATAGCAGTACATACACAGTAAAAAGCGGAGACAACCTGACCTCCATTGCGAAAAAACTTGGAATATCAGTAGAGGAACTGGCTAAAGCCAATAATATTAAAAACTATAATCTTATAAATGTCGGACAGGTATTAAAAATACCAAATGGAAAAGCTATTGAGAATAAACCAGCAAAGGAGATACCAGCTCAGGAAACAAGTAAATCCACTGCTAACAAGATGGTTACAATAGCTGAGGCTGAGCTTGCAAAAGGATTTAAAGAAAAGAATGGTAATAATATAACTCCTTATGGAAAGTGGTATGGTATGGATGGGCAGCCATGGTGCGCCATGTTTGTATCTTGGTGCGCAAACGAAGCAGGAATTCTTGCATCAAAGAATAGCCCTAAGGACAAGAATGGAAATATTCTTCCGCCTTACGTTCCTAAATTTGCTAGTGTAAGCACTGGAGTAAAATGGTACAAGGAAAATGAGAGATTTAAAAGCAGAACATCAGGATATGAGCCAAAAGCAGGAGACACTATCTTTTTTTCAAAAAATGGACAAAACCACGTAGGCATAGTTACCGCTTACGATCCCAAAACTAAAACGGTGTATACAATAGAAGGAAATTCAAGTGACTCTGTCGCACAACGCCACTACTCGCTAAGTGATAGTTATATAACAGGATACGGGATAAATGGGGGGACTGGTTTTGGAAGCATACCTAAAGGTTCAACAAGTGGAAATGGTAAAACAACGAGGTAGCTGATTTTTAAGTTATTTAATTTAGCAGCAGCAATAGAATACTAGGGAGGTCGGTATAATGAGAGGAATGAGACTAGTTATAAGTATAACACTGATACTAGCATTAGTTTTAGCAGGCTGTAATAAAATTGAAAATAATATTAATACAGCAGAAAATATTTCAGCAGGCGGGGAGGGTGATAGTTTGAAAAGTGGTGAAAACGAAGCTAAGACAAGCAAAAGTATAGTTTACACAAACACAAAGCTGGGATTTACTCTGGATTTTCCTCAAAGCTGGGAAGGCAATTATATAATAAAAGAATATGACGAGGACTTTATTGGAGTACATTTTATTGGACAGAGTGAAATGGGTAGGGGTGAAGACAATGATGGTTTGTTTATGTTTTATATCGGAACAGAAGATGCACTAGCTGAGTTGTTCGCAGATGGAAACACAATAATAGGAACAGCCAATGGAAGAGATTTTTACTATGCTACAGGAACAGATTACCCTTTAAGCTCCCTAGACTTATCATCAGATGAGACTTTAAGCGAAATGATTAAGGATGAAAACGAAAGGAAGCTTATGCAGGATGATTTTGCTAAGGCTAAACAAATGGAAGCTGATATAGAGAACATAATAAAAACATTTAAACCAATTTGATTCTTATAGATGCTTTGATATGATATTATATCTTATAGTTATATGTTTCATTGGAGGTACTTATCTCTAAATTGAAAAAAGAGGCTAGAGGTAGGAATCAAGTGTTGCTCCTTATATCAGAACGTGTGGGACTCTGAGTTCAGGTAGAAAGGAATAAATGCTATGAGTACAAAGGTTGATGCAGCTAGAATAGATGAACTGGCTGCAGAATTTAAGCAGCTTAGTAAAACTGTTGAAAGTGGTGAAATTAGCGTAAACAGAGAAATCAGTAGCCTTATAAGTGAGACAAATTCCCAGTATGATGAATACTATGTACGATCCACGACAAGTGAATTAGATAGGATGCTAAGGGAAATACGGACACTTGCTATATCAGTAACTGAACGGCTTAATAGTAAATGCAGCGTGCTGAAGCAGGCGGCAGAACGCTGCAGAAATGATGAAGCTGCTGAAAAAAGAATGATGGAGAAGCAAGTGGGATTCTCTTTTGAAAATACAACTGGCATTTTAGGTACATTCTTTACAGTAGTGGGAAGGATAGGAAATGTGGTTTCGGCAGCTGCTGGCAGTTTAATAGGTTTTATTTCCGGAAAAGACATAAAAAACTCCGAAGCTACGTTAATTCTTCCACTAGACATAGCGCCGCTTAAAGCTAACTTGACAATGAATCCGAAAGTATACAGTGAGGAAGTTAAAAGACTTCAGCAGCGGCTAAAGGAGCTTGGATATGATATTGAAGTTGATGGATACTTTGGAAAGCAAACGCTGAAAGCGGTAAATGATTATAAAAATAAATATGGACTTGGCAATACCGGGGAGTATGAAGGAGTGGTAGGCAACCAGACTTGGCTTTGGTTGTTTGGAAGCTTAACAGGAGAGCTGAAGCTGGATCCGAATACTTATTCCCAGCAGGTAAAGATGGCACAAATTCGTTTGAAGGATCTTGGATACGATGTTAATGCTACAGGATATTTTGATGAAAAAACCTTAAAGGCGGTAAATGAATTTAAAACGAGTAATAACCTTGGCAATACTGGAGCCTGGGCAGGGGTTATAGGGTCTCAGACATGGGGAACATTATTTAGTGCTGCTTCAATAGCAGCAGTCTCAAATAAAGATTCAAAGGTAAACGATGTACCTGATCTAAAAACAGGCAATGGCATTGTAAATATCAAAATATTGACAGATAATGTTAATAAATACGTCAATTTCAAATTCGTTGATGCAAATGGTAAAGTAAGCTCAGATTTACAGATATACTACGAATGGGGCGGAAAAATGTCACTTGAACAACTGAACAAGAAAATGATTGAGTTAGGATTAAAAGCAGATGATCCTAAACTCCAGGAAAAGATAATTGCATTAGCCAAAAATGAAAACATAATGCTTGGAATAGACTGTTCGGGATTCGTTATGAGGGTAATTGACGCTGCTACTAATGGAGCAGCGGTTGCATATTATAAAAAGGCATTAAACTTCAAGGAAAATATTGATATTCTCAGTTGGGGTGTCTCAGCGTCAGCTCTAACATCCCTAGAGCATAGCAAGAAAATAACCAGCCTTGCTGATGTCAGACCAGGTGACTATATCCGCTTCGATAATGGAGGACATATAGGAATCGTGTACAAGGTTGAAGGCAATACGATATACTATGCACATTCAAGCGGAAGCAAGGGACCTCATATTGCTACCATTACAGTGACTGATGCAGGTAAAAATGGATTAAACCTAAGCAGTAAAACAAATGCAGTCTTTGATGATTGGGATAAAGGTTATTCTAATTATATACAAGGGGTATTTAACTATATTTGCAGACCAAATTTTGCTGAAACTAAGACGCCTGATATCTCCATACCTAAACCAAATAGCAGCGGAACTACTAATAACAATACGTCTAATAACAACACATATACAGTAAAAAGCGGAGATACATTAGGTTCTATTGCCAAGAAGCTTGGAACAACGGTTGCAGAACTGGCTAGAATCAACAATATTGCTAATGTTAATGTAATAAGCGTTGGACAGGTATTGAAGTTTCCTAACGGGAATATTGTTGAAGAAAAACCAGCAAAGGATATACAAACCCAGGGAAAGGTGGAAAGTAAATTATACGATCATGAAATAAAACTGATTGCACAGATAAATCAGATTGATCCAGCATTTAATAAAGAGCTTAGCCGCTTCAAGCAAATATATGAAAATAACAAAGAAACCTATGAAAAGATATCTAAAAAAACTGGTCTTCCTCCAGAACTAATTGCCGCTCTTCATTATCGTGAGTCTAGTTGTAATTTTAATACGTACCTGCACAATGGTGATCCTCTTGGAAAACCAACTACACATGTACCTGTAGGGAAAAATTTTGATAATTTTGTAGATGCTGCGGTAGATGCATTATTAGAGAAAAAGGCTCGCAGAGATGAATTCAATTTAAGCTCAGACTCTGACGATATGACAGCAATGCTGGCATTTGCAGAGGTTTATAATGGGTTGGGCTACTACAATAATGGTAGAATCAGTTCATATGTATACAGCGGAACAAATGTATACAAATCAGGAAAATATGTTTCTGATGGTAAGTATGACCCAAATTACAAGGATAAGCAGCCGGGGGTATATATACTAATAATGAAACTAATAAGCTGATTTTATACTCGCGATTTATAGCTTGAATTTATAGGAAAGGTGTGCTAATTATGAAAAATCGAGTTAAGTTGATGATTATAATTGCCGGATTCACAATTATTACAGGATGCACAGTCAAAAAAGATTTGCAAAGCCTTACTGAGGTTCAGCCGCCTAAGATTTCCTCAACCTCAGTACAACAAGAAAATAATACCAATTCAGATACTAATACATCTAATATAGCTATTCAGGAAATATTTAATTGTCAAAGGGAATTGGAAGCTTTGGGCAAATACTCAATAGAAAACAAACAGGTTGATTACAAATCCGGTTATCGTATTTTCCCTTTGCTTAATTTTATTTTAACTAAGAAGCCAGTCCCATCTAATATTCCTGAACAATCAGTGTTTATGAAGGATAATCCCATCTTTGTCACAGATAATGAAAAATATACAGATACATTAGTATTTGCGACGATCCATTCAAAAAGAACTGGAATTTTACATGGAGTTATTGGCTATCCAGAAAATGAAGTAACAAATTATTATGAAAATATGGTTTTTGGAACGGAACAAAGTAACTTCATCCCAGAAATACCTTCGGTTTACATTGACTCCTTGAATAAATTAGTAGAGGTTAATCGGGAAACATGGGTAAATGAATTGTCCGAATATAATAAAGCATGTAGAGGTGCTTTAGTTTTACCTGCAACAAACACAAAAGCACCGTTTTTCGATTATAATGGTAAAGTTTATCCATTTTCAAAAGAAATTGATTTTATCTCAGGAGCTGAAGGTGTAGGCTTTGGTTTATCTGAATATGGAAACTCATATTATGATGATAATAAAATAGCAATTCGAATATTGGTGTATTGTCCCCAAAATACCATAGAAGATGTAGTAATGATTCAGGATGGTGTGGAGCTAAAATTTCATCTGGATAATGAATATAATAGCAGGTGGCAAAAATGGTTGGGAAATGATTGGCGTTTATTTGTTTCAGAAAAAGTAGACTTTAATGAGGACGCTTTTTCAAAGGCTGATTTTTCCCAGATTCATTCCACTCTGCCGCCATTCATAAGTGATAATCCCTCGATTATTCAGGTTACGGTTAACGGTGAAAAAGTTAAGTATTTTAATCATTAGAAGCGTATCAATGAAGCGGAGGTATTTTTAAATGGGATATGCAGGAGAAAATGTAATAAAAGAGTATAAGATTATGATTATCTTATTATTGTGTCTTACAATGCTATGCTTTACTGGATGCAGTAGCCTCACTGTTGGAAAACAGCAGCCTGTAGAATCAACGGTAAACCTTGTAGAACACAGCGGTAATTCAAATGAGATTATAACTCAGGCAGATTCCAAAGCCACTGGGCAGGAACAAAGCTCTGTTTCTCAATTAGAAGTAAAAGATAATAAGGGAGAAAACCCTAATACAACTGCACCATGGCTATTTGGTCAAACAGATATATATATTTATAATAAACCTGTTTTAAATAGCACAAGTGACCAATTGTCAAAACACTTCGGAAAACCTTTAAACACTAGCGCCTTCAAGGTAAACCCTCCAGCTACAGAACCGGATTTTTATAACTATTTCAATGTCTGGATTTATGAAGGCTTTGAATGTGAGTTTTATATGATGGATAGCGATAGGGGCGTAAATCCTGAAGATGAAGTATTTAGGTTTGACATAACAAGCAACAGTGTAGTATTAGATTGCGGTCTAAAAACAGGCATGACAGTACAAGAGATACTAAACAAATTTGGGGGCAGAGATGTTTATAATCTTAACGACACCGATGAAAGCTCAGACTTGAATGCAATCAAGCATGTTCTTAGAAGTTTTAAACCGAAGGACTGCTACACTGGCTATTCTCAGGCAATGATTATTTATGCTGACCAAGATAAATTTGATAATCCTCTTGCTAAGGCAGTTGTATTATTAATAAATAAAGGGAGACTGGAGCGAATAGTATTTGGTTATCCTACTGCGGGGTAATTAATACAAAATCAAAACTTAACAAATAGGGGTGCGGACTATAAGGAGGAACAATAAGCAAAGATAGAAATTACGTAATTTATCCTTATATCAGAACGTGTGGGACTCTGAGTTCAGATAGAAAGGAATAAATGCTATGAGTACAAAGGTTGATTCAGTCAGAATAGACGAGCTGGCTGCTGAGTTTAAGCAGCTTAGCAAGGCTATTGAAGCAGGTGAAATTAACGTAAACAAAGATGTAAAAGGACTAATAAGTGAAACTAATTCCCAATATGACGAATATTATGTTCGTTCCACAACAAATGAAATAGATAGGATGCTAAGCGAAATAAGGACACTTACCATATCAATAACACAGAGGCTTAATAATAAACACAATATACTAAAACATGCAGCAGAACGATACAGAAATGATGAAAATGCTGCACAAAAAATAATGGAGAGAAAGGTAGAATTCTCTTTAGCAAGTACAGTCGGAGGGGCTTTATCAGCATTTTTTAAGGCAATAGGTAATGCAATTTCTTCCACTGTCGGTGGTGTAATAGGTCTGGCAACTGGAAAAGAACGAGTTGTTAGCAAGGAAGCATCCCTGAACCTTCCAGTAGACATACCACCACTTAAAAACAACCTGACTATGAATCCCAAGGTATATAGTGAGGACGTAAAAAAACTCCAGCAAAAGCTGAAAGACCTAGGATACAGTATTGAGGTAGACGGCTACTTTGGCAAGCAGACCTTAGCGGTGGTAAATGATTATAAAAACAAATACGGACTGGGCAATACAGGTGAATATGCAGGCGTAGTAGGTAATCAGACATGGCTTTGGTTGTTTGGCGGCTTGACAGGAGAGCTTAAGCTTGATCCTGCTAAGTATTCCGAGCAGGTAAGAATGGCACAGATCAGATTTAAGGATCTTGGATATAACATTGAAGTCACAGGATACTTTGATGAAAAGACACTTAAAGCTGTAAATGAATTCAAAACAAATAACAAGCTGGGCAATACCGGCGAATGGGAAGGGGTTATCGGTCCTCAAACATGGGGTGTGCTGTTTGGTGCTGGTTCTATAGGAGCAATAAAGGTAGCAGCACAAGATATTAACAATATAAAGCTGCCTGACAGCGTGAAAACAAAGTATCCAAGTCAGGCAAAATTTATAGAAAGCATAATCCCGGTAGCACTTCGTATGCAAAAGGAAACAGGAGTGCCGTGGCAGGTAATAGTAGCTCAGACATGTCTTGAAACAGGATATGGAAGCTCTATGCCGGAAGGCAGTAATAACTTGCATGGTATAAAGTATACAGGCTCTTTAAGTGCTACTGATAAATATGTATTGTCTTGGACAAAGGAGCATATAAGTGCTTCACAGCTAGAAGCATATAAAAAGCAGCATCCAGAGCTTGAGGTTGTGAGAACTCTGGCAAACGGCAAAATAGAGGTAAGGATCAAAGCTGCTTTCTGCAAATTTGCAACTATTGATGAATCCTTTGAAGGATATAAAAAGGTTATAACAAACAAGTATTTCAGTCATGCTATCAGAAGTGCAAGCGATCCTATAGAGTTTATAAAAGATATCCAATCCGAGCTGCCCGGCGAAAACCATCCTAAATATGCTACAGATGTGGACTATGTAAGTAAAATAACATCAATTATGCAGAAATTTGCTTTACTGGATTTTAAAGTTCCTGAGGTAAGCAGCACAACTAATGCCGGCAATGTTGAGAAGCCAAAAGAGCCTGCTGTAAGCACCAGCTATAAAGAGCATGTTGTAAAAAGCGGAGATACATTAAGTGCAATAGCTAAAAAATATGGGACAACTGTAGAAGAATTGGTTAGATTAAATAATATTAAGGACAAAAACAAAATAAGTGTTAATCAAGTATTAAAGATACCTAATGGCAGTACAAGTACTGTACCAAACACAACGCCGCCTAAAATAGAAACACCGAAAAAAGATGATAAACCAGCAGCTCCGCAAACAGGCAAGCTGGTTATTCCAAAGGATGCATGGGTTCCGATTACACCGGGTATAACAAGTAAAGCAGGGCAGAGAGATCCTGATTTATACAATAAAGTTATTGACCAGTTTGACGTTGCTAATCACGATCGTTATAAAAAGAGAAATGGCTTTACCTACTGCAATATATTTGCATGGGATGTTATGAAGGCTATGGGAGTGGAGCTGCCTCAGAGGGTCGATGCTAAGACCAAGGCACCAAGAGAGTTTCCAGATGTAAAGGGAACAGTAGAGCTTAATGCAAATGGCATGGCTGATTGGCTGGAGGATAAAGGTGCTGAGTACGGCTGGGTTGAAGTAAGTGCAGAGGAAGCGCAAGCGGCTGCAAATAGGGGTGAGCCTACCGTTGCAGTATGGAACAATCCGGGAGGCATAGGGCATTTCCAAGTTGTAAGACCAACTCAAGGTAACGACAAATATAATTCAAATACTGGAGTATATGTAGCACAGGCTGGCGGCAGTAATTTCAGCTATGCAACTGCTTCAACAGTATATGGCAAGGGAAATGCAATGAATAAACTCAAGTATTATATTCATAAGTAATCAGGTATAATTATATATGAATTAGTGCATATAGAGAGGAGTCGAAAAAATGATCAGATTTAAAATACCACGAATAATTCAGCTAGTTATATGTATGGGATTAATTTTACTCTTGTGCTGTTCTTGTGCTGTAAATAACAACGAAATAAGCTCAAACAATTATACAGGCAGTGAATCTGCTGGAGATGTAGTAAAGTCAGATAATACAGAAAATAACATGAGAAATGAATTAATTGGCATTTGGCATGCTTCACCTTCACTAGGTGCTGGTTGGAATAACGTTTTCGTATTAAATGAGGATAACAGCTTCAAATTATACTACAGTCAGTTTGACGAGGAAAAACGAACTATTGATATGTCTGGAAAGTGGAATATTAGTGAAGGCAGATTAATACTAAATGTAAGCCAGAAGACGATAGTTGAGGGAGGGGAGCTTGCTGATGCATCACCCTCTGCTACATCAAAATATCAGATAGTAAATGGAACTGTAAAAGTGGAGAAGCTGGAACCAGCAGTAATTATGGAATATAGCCTGGGACAGTTGGTAGAAGCTGATGATTCTCCCTATGAACATAAAATGCTGATAGATGGCGAGTACTACTACAAAATCAGTGATGAACCCAGCAGCATTGACTTTAGTAATCAATATTCATCAAATAATAGTGATAAAGCAAGCAGTACTGAAAAAACACCAGCAGAATTTGATAAGAATATTATTGGTGTATGGCATTTGCCAATAGGTACTAGCACGTTATATGGCGATAGATATATATTCTGTGAAGATGGAACTTATTTATACTTTGAGCCAGAGCAGTTTGATAATCCTAAAAATGAGTATGGAACATGGAAAACGGCAGGTGGCACACTTATACTAAAGCCAACAAATAGCGTTACCGAGGCAGGACGAATTAACACCATGACTGAATTTTATTTTGAGGTAAAAAAAGGGTCAGCCTTGAACACAAAAGAAGAAAAAAGGCTGACTGTAAGTGAAATAACTTATGATAAGAGCTTTGAACAGCATGTTATGAACATTGATGGAGATGATTATTACAGGATATACGATAAAAATGATTCTATTAAGTGGATTAAATAGGCTCCATACCAGTATTCATAATATAAGTATTAATTATTGATAAACAAATTTACCAAAATCAAAGGCATAACTCTCCAGCAGAGTTATGCCTTTATCATATGCTAAAAGTAAAACCCCAAGAATAGAATATATTACATGCTCTATAAACACATTTTATAGTTATATAATTTAATATTCATAAAATTTGATAAATTACACAAGTTGTTGAACCTTTAAAAAGCTATTGTAATTTTTCTTGGACTATATTATAATTTACTAAAATGCTAGCGAATATT
>CALGKJ010000185.1 GCA_937930535.1 uncultured Clostridia bacterium | reverse complement strand
ACAGCCAGACATATGTAGAAGCAGCCCACAAAGCTGTGCAAGAGTAAAAAAATCAGTAGCTTAACTTAAGCTACTGATTTTTTTACTCTTCTGTTATTACCTTACCTACTGCCCACTTTGCAATTTTAAGCTTAACCTTATCGGCACCTACTTCTATGGTAAGAACATCATCTTTGATATTCAATATCTTTCCGTATATTCCACCTATAGTTAGAATTTCGTCGCCTTCCTTAACATTACTTCGCATTTTCTGTGTTTCTTTTTCTCTTTTTTGCTGTGGTCTAATCAATAAAAAATAGAAAACAACAATCAGCAATACATAAGGAAGAAATGCATATAATTGCTCCAAACCGTTCCCTCCTCCCTTCTTAATTTAATTATGTACTAAGGATACCTTTTAATAATATTCCTTGTATATATAGAAACAACTGGAATATTATATTATAAAGTTGTTTCTATATATGATATTCAATGTAATAAATAAAAATCCTGCCAATTTCTAAATAAATTTTTCCATAATTCATTTAGACTAACGAAACTTTACTTATAGAGAAACAACCTCAAAATTAAATTTATCCAGTTGTTTCTCACAATGAGCTTAGCAACTCTTAACGAAAAGTATTTTGAGTTTTAGAGTTGGTTATCTTTAGTATACCCATATTTATAGAAAAATTCCTTTTTATAGTCCATAAGTCTGTCCTCTGCTATTGCTTTTCTTATATTTGTCATAAGATTTTGCAGGAAACGCAGGTTATGTATTGTTGTCAATCTTCCGCCTAATATTTCTCCTGCTTTTATCAGGTGCCTTATATATGCCCTTGAATAATTTTTACATGCATAGCAGTCACATTCTTCGTCCATTGGCCTAAAGTCTTCACTGAACTCCGCATTTCTTACAACCAGCTTTCCTTGTGAGGTCATAACAGTTCCATTTCTAGCTATTCTTGTGGGCAATACACAGTCAAACATATCTATTCCCCTTATAGATCCATCAAGCAGACAATCAGGACTTCCCACTCCCATTAAGTATCTTGGCTTATGCTTTGGCAGCTCTGGAACGGTATATTCAAGCATCTCATTCATAATGTCCTTTGGCTCGCCTACACTTAATCCTCCAACTGCATAGCCGGGAAGCTCTATTTCAACAGTACGCCTTGCGCTTTCTATTCTTAAATCCTTGTATGTACTACCCTGAACTATACCAAATAATGCTTGCTTATCCGTGTTTTTATGCGCTTCCTTGCAGCGGCGCAGCCATCTTATAGTTCTCAGCATGGAGTTTTGTGCATACTCTTTTTCACAGGGATAGGGAGTGCATTCGTCAAATGCCATAATTATATCTGCTCCTAGTGAATTTTCTATCTCCATAACATTTTCAGGTGTAAAAAAGTGTTTAGTTCCATCAAGATGTGATTTAAACTCCACACCCTCCTCTTTTATTTTTCTTAACTCATTTAAGCTGAATACCTGAAAGCCTCCGCTGTCTGTTAAAATAGGTCTGTCCCAATTCATAAAGCCATGAAGCCCGCCTGCTTTTTCAATCAGCTTATGACCGGGTCTTATATAAAGGTGATAGGTGTTACTGAGTATTATCTGTGCACCTATCTCTTTAAGCTCATGAGGTGACATTGCCTTTACTGTAGCTTGTGTACCTACAGGCATAAAGGAAGGAGTATCTATTACTCCATGAGGTGTGTGCAGTCTGCCTAATCTTGCCCCTGTCTGCTTGCACTCTTTTATTAATTCATATCTTACTGCCAATAACATTACCTCCAAAGTTATATTATACTTATAAAAGTCATTTGTTAAATAATTAACATAGCGTCTCCAAAGCTGAAAAATCTATATTTATTATCAACAGCCTCGTTATATGCCTTCATTATTGTCTCTCTGTTTACCAATGCACTGACCAGCATAAGCAGTGTAGATTCGGGAAGATGAAAATTCGTTATTAATGCATCTGCCGCCTTGAACTTATAGCCCGGATAAATAAATATATCCGTCCATCCGCTTTCAGCCTTAACCATTCCTTTATCGTCAGCTATTGACTCTAAGGTGCGTGTAGAGGTTGTTCCCACACATACAATTTTGCCGCCGCTTTTTTTAGTATTATTTATTATGTCAGTATACTTTTCATCTATTATATAATACTCGCTATGCATTTTGTGCTCTTCTATATTTTCAACCTTTACTGGTCTAAAGGTGCCTAAGCCTACATGAAGGGTTATATACGCAATATTGACACCTTTTTTTGAGATTTCGTCCATAAGCTGTTCTGTAAAATGAAGTCCTGCCGTTGGTGCAGCCGCTGAGCCTTCATGCTTTGAATATACAGTCTGATATCTTTCCTTATCCTCAAGAGTTTTCTTTATATAAGGGGGCAATGGCATACTTCCAAGCTTATCCAATATCTGCTCAAATACACCCTCATAATTAAACTTTACTATTCTGTTGCCGCCCTCTATTATCTCCAGTATCTCTGCCTCAAGCTCACCATTTCCAAAAACAAATCTCGCTCCTATTTTCGCTTTTTTGCCTGGACGAAGCATTACTTCCCAAGTATTTATATCTTTTCGCGTTAAAAGCAAAAACTCAATGCCGCTTCCTGTATCCTTTCTTGTACCAAAAAGACGTGCAGGTATAACTCTTGTATTATTTAGTACAAGACAATCGCCTTTATTCAGATAATCTATAACATCCCTGAATACTTTGTGTTCAATACTTTTAGTTTCTCTATTTAAAACAAGAAGCCTTGAGGAGTCTCGTTGTTTTAGTGGTTCCTGCGCAATAAGCTCCTCAGGCAAATCAAAATAAAAATCTTTTAAGTTCATTGCTAGCCTTCTTTCTATTGTACTTTTGCACCTGTAAAATAATGCTCCAATATCTGAATATAGTTAAACCCTGCTTCTGCCATTCCCTTAGCTCCGTATTGGGACATACCCAATCCATGTCCGTAGCCTTTTCCACGGAATGTATACATCTCTGGTATAACATTATATGTTGTTTCAGTACCGCCGCCTTTAACAACTATCTTTTCTGATAAACCATTTAGCTGAGCAATTCCATCAGCAGAAAGCACATTTAAGCTTGAGGCTCTTGTTACTGTAGGCGAATTAGACTGATTGCTGGTTATATAAACATCAGCATCTGTCAGTACATTAAACCATGTACTTTTTAGATTCGAGTAGCCGAATACTATTCTTATTCTTTCTTTTTCATATATAATACTATTTTTAGTACCCTTGATTTGAAGCTTTATTACTCTTCCAAACTCGCTTATTTGCAGTGGTATAATATCTATTATGTCTCCAATATCTACACCATTTTCTGAAAGCTTTGCTTTAATTTCACTTTTCTTAAAAAGCATATCCCAATTTGCATAAGGGCTTTTTTCATAGCTGTCATCAACACCTCTTATATAAGGCAAAACCGCACTCCAATAGTTTTCACTATTTTCTGTGTGACCACCACTGGCAGCCGAAAAATAAGTAGGAATTATCTTTCCATCATATACTATAACCCTTCCCTTTGTTTCATTTACTGCCTTATTTGAGTTGGGGTGCTCACCGCCATACCCAAGGTAAACCTGACAATGCTGTTGATTACACAGATCAAAGCCTTGGGAAGCATGCTTGCCGATATTTCTTATTGCATAGCATCTGGAAGCCACCGCCTGAGCCTTTACAGCTTCTATATGCCATGATGCCGGCATTTCTCTTGGTACTACACCGTATAGATATTCCTCAAAGAGCAGCTCATTTACTACATTTATGTCACTGTTATCAAGTCTTGAAATAAGAATGCTTCCTCTATATTTCGATGTTCCGTATTCTATTGCACCTACAGTATTTTCCTTTGCTAATGGGGTCAGCTTTATTGGTTGCTGAGCGTTCAGTATATACATAAGCTTATCTGATATAGGCTCTAATATCTGAACTCTTTTCATATTGGGATGTACTACCGAGAAGCTGTAGTCTGCTATTTCATTTTTCAGAATCTCAATTTGCTGTAAACATTCGTTCTCGTCAGTATAAAGCTGTGTCCATACCTTCCAGCCGCTCTCATAAGCCAAAAAGACATTGGGTGAAACAGAAGAAACTATCTCCGCTAGCTGCTGTGCTTCCTGAATACTGGGATAGGCTTCTCCAACCTGTATATGATAAGGTCCTGTTACCTCACCTTTATATGCAACAGCTTTGGTATAATTAATCTCTTTTGCGATTCCATCTACAATGTTATAATAAACGTCTTTTCTAATCTTTATACCATTATTATCTATAAAGCTCAAAATATTTTGGTAGCTTCCATTTTCAATTACCTCAAGCTTAAGTCCAGTTGCACTTTTAAGCGTGAAGTTGTTGTTTGCAGTGCTTCCAAAGCTTAAGCCTACCTTAATTGTTTCAGGTATAGTTATCTGTGCTTGTACTACAGTATTGCTGAAAAAAACAGCAAGAGTAAAAATTAATACGACTGCAAATGCCGCTAACTTTATATACATTTTTTTTATCATAACCATACATCCCCTCAATGTATTTTATACTGTTTGTCCTATTATACACTATAGATAAACAACTTCAAAATTAAATTTATCCAGTTGCTGATCAATAAAAATACCATTCTAAAAATATCTATTTCTTTTGAAGATATCTATCTCTTTCGCTATATATACAGCCGCAGTAGGACTGCCTGTAAAGCTCCATTTCCTTTGATTTTTCCACACCCTGCTTAAAGCCTGTTCTAAAATCTCTATATACAAACTCTACTCCATACTTATGTGCCGCCTGCTCCCCTACCTTTCTTATTATGTCATGCTTTTGAAAAGGACTCACTAAAAGCGTTGTAGAAAAGGCATCAAAGTTTCCTTTTTTAGCTACAGATGCTGCACGTTCAAGACGATCTGCATAACACATTATGCATCTCTGACTTTCTCTGAAAGCGGCATTCCTTAAAAATTCATCCAGCTTATATTCGTCAATCTTAATAAGCCTGAATCCCGATCTGTCTGCAAACTGTTGAGCTGTTTCCATTCTCTTTTTATATTCTGTATAAGGATGTATATTGGGATTATAAAAGAATCCTGTTACCTCATAATCACTTTTCAGTATTTCATAGGGGTGTACTGCGCATGGACCACAGCACATATGCAGAAGGAGCTTCATTGTACCACCTCATGTTATTAGTATTTTTATGATTCTTCAAGCCCAAAATGCTTGTATGCAAGCCTTGTGGCTATTCGCCCTCTGGGTGTTCTATTTATAAATCCTATTTGCAGCAGATAGGGTTCATAAACATCCTCGATAGTTCCGCTATCTTCTCCTATTGATGCTGCAAGGGTGTCAAGTCCCACCGGACCGCCGCCGAATTTCTGTATAACTGTAAGCAGCATTTTTTTATCAATATCGTCTAAACCAATTTCATCAATTTCAAGCAGCTTCAAGGCATTATCAGCAGTTTTTTTGTCTATTATGCCTTCTGCCTTTACTTGAGCATAATCTCTGACTCTTTTCAGCAGTCTGTTTGAAATTCTTGGAGTGCCTCTGGATCGTCTGGCAATCTCCATAGCACCCTCTTTATCTATGTGTATATTCAGCTTCTTGGCTGACTGGCTTACAATTTGAAATAACTCCTCATGGGTGTAGTAATTTAATCTGCAAATTACACCAAACCTATCCCGAAGGGGAGACGTCAGCATACCGGCTCTTGTTGTTGCACCTATCATTGTAAATTTGGGTAAATCCAATCTGATGGAGCGGGCACTTGGTCCTTTGCCTATTATTATATCTAAAGCAAAATCCTCCATAGCAGGATATAATATTTCTTCCACGCTTCTGTTTAATCTATGTATTTCATCAATAAATAAAACATCATTGTTATTAAGATTTGTCAATATAGCTGCCAAATCCCCCTGCTTCTCAATAGCAGGACCTGAAGTAATCCTGATGTTTACACCAAGCTCATTGGATATAATATTGGCAAGAGTTGTCTTCCCAAGTCCTGGAGGTCCATATAACAAGACATGATCTAGGGCTTCATTTCGCTGTTTTGCAGCTTTTATAAAAATATCAATTTTTTCTTTCGTTACCGTTTGTCCAATATACTCATCAAAGCCTTTAGGTCTTAAACTGATATCTGCCTCTGTATCTTCAATAAGTAGTTTTGGGGTTATTAATCTATCTTCCATAATTATCCTCACCTTACATATTTGCTAGCTGTCTTAATGCATCCTTTATTAAAGCATCTATAGGTCTGTTTGTATCTTTTATTTTTGATACTGCTGTTGCAGCCACATTATAATTATAGCCTAAAGCTATCAGGGCTTCAATTACTTGAGAAATATCATCCTCAGGAGCTATGTTCTCAGTTTGGGGCAGTGCATGCTCAGTATCTATTTTATCTTTAAGCTCCAGTATTATTCTTTCTGCTATTTTCTTCCCTATTCCCGGTGCTTTTGTTATCTGACCAACATTTTTAGATATAATTGCAGCAGCAAGCTCTTGGGGTTTTGCCTGTGAAAGCAGTGATACTGCCGCTTTTGGACCTACTCCAGAAATACTTATCAGCAGCTTGAACATTCGCAGCTCTTCTCTTGATGAAAAGCCGTATAGTACTAAATCATCCTCTTTTACAACAAGGTGAGTATATATTTTTGTATCAGTTCCTATGGCTGCACTTTTGACTGTATTTTGTGAAGTAAATATTTTATAACCAATTCCCTGTACATCAATTACTATGTAATCTTCTAGGGCATAGTCCAGCTTTCCTTTTATATACTCGTACATATAACAATCTCCTTTATAATCTGAATAAATCTGAGAAATTAGAAGAGTTTCCGTGACAAATTGCCACAGCCAGTGCGTCTGCTACATCATCCGGCTTGGGTACTTCCCGCAGATTCAAAAGTATACGCACCATTTGCTGCATCTGTTTTTTATCTGCTCTTCCATAGCCGGCGATCGCCTGTTTCACCTGCAAAGGAGTATACTCATATACTGGAATATTCATATTTGAAGCCGCTACAATGGCTGCACCTCTGGCATGACCTACTGTAAGCGCAGTTTTTATATTTTTGTTAAAAAACAGCTCTTCAACAGCATAAACATCTGGTTTATATATCTTAATTAATTCAGTAAGCTCATTGTGAATTATTTTAAGTCTTTCCGTCAGCAGTGTGTGTGCTGCTGTTGTAACTGCGCCATAGCTGATTACAGTATATTTACTTGCCTCATACTTTAATATGCCATATCCCAATATAGCTATTCCCGGGTCTATCCCCATAATTATCATAACGCTTACCTCTCATCCAAACATATATTCGCTACACTATACTATATCGTTTTTGGACAAAAAAATAAAGCAGAAATTTTCCATAGAAACAAATCAAGGCATCTCAAATATTGAAATGCCTTGATTCTTGTCAATCACTAAAGCCTTCGATTTTCATATATAGTTCTTCTTCCGAACCAGCAACAATACCCTGCTGCAATAAAGCCTGATCCTCAGGTGGAAGTGAAGAAATTGAAATATCTGTTTCTTCCTTAAGTATCTTTTCCCCATCCTGATTGTAAACAAATATTGCTATATTACCTCCGTAAATACCTATTATATAGTGGTGAGGGCAGTAGGTATTTAAGCTTCTCTTGAATATTGCAGCTTCCTTTGAAAAGCTTTCTAATAGCCACTCAGTATAACAAGCAGCAAATGCAATTTCATTCATACCTATTTCATTTGCTCTTGGTATACCCTTTCGTTCCATTGAATGTCCGCATTTTGTGTAGGTAGTTCTGAATCTGAGCTCTGTATTTGCTCCTACTACATTGGCATCCAAAATATTCATAATTTCTCCGATATTTTCCTCTGACATGTCATCCCCAGCCAAATCTCCGATGTTCCCTTGAATTATCTTACTGATAGGGTTAATATTAATTGTATCACTATCAATAGGATTAGTATTAACTGGATTAATTAAGCTGTCAGGTACTTTATAGCCGCTGCCTTCAGATGCGTCCTGGGTGCCTGCATTTTTTTCTGGCTCTAAGTTCATATAATACCCTATAGCAAAGGATACACATATAAACACTAGAAACATAAAAAATAAGATTCGTTTTGTTTTTTTTCTTTTTCTATCCTCAAACATAATATTCCCTCCAGACTCTTCTGGAGGGTATTCTTTCCAGTATTAAGAATTTTATACCAATTACCAATAAATTTTTTATTAAGCTAGCTTTATATCCCTAAGATTGCTGGATGTAACATGAATATCAGAAATTTCTATTTTATCATCATCCATACTCATTATAAAATTATTCCTTGAGCCTTCAACTGATTCAATGTGTACTAAGTAATTTTCTACGTTTACAAGCTCGTCAATATTGAATATCTTATTAAGATTTCTGCCTGTTATTACCTTTTCATATGCATTTTCATTCATAATAAAACCTCCGTAATAATTATAGTATATTATTATCACGAAGCTGCAAATTTTATACACAGCGGCTTTATGGGGTCAGACTATTCGCTGCCAACAAAGTGCTTTAAATCAGTGCCGTCAATAAAGCTGGTTTCATATATAAATACATCCTTGCTTACGCTTAAAAATATAACATTATCATCTATATCAATATATACTCTTATAAACCTGTATACTGTATTATTATATTCAAAGGTAATTCCTTCATAAAGATTCAAACAAACAATTTGATTTTCAATAGCAATGGAGTGTCCCATATTTTCGGAATCAACGCTGTCCCTCCATAGTATATGTATAAGCTCTGAAATCCCATGGCTTTCAATTTCTGACCATTTATATTTTATTCTCTTGGACTCAATCAGCTTTTCAAATGTAATATCCAGTTTTTCTATCATAAAAATACTCCTTATTCCTTTTTATTGTTTCTTTTATTATAGCTTAATAATATTATA
>CALGKJ010000184.1 GCA_937930535.1 uncultured Clostridia bacterium | reverse complement strand
ACATAACCATCTCCTTATCCTGTGTATGTCTATACTAGATACATAGGATATGCCTATATACATAGTATATGTTATATAAATATAATCTCACGCTTATATGTATTGTATGCTGTATAAAGGGCAGACTTTCGCCTGCCCTGCTATAAGTATAGTAATTATACTTCTACTTCTTTTTTTAATTTGCGTCGATAAGTTTCGTATCCAGGATCACCTTTTTTCCAACCGCTTCTACTTTTTTCGTTATTTTGAACAAAATTTTCATTAATAACAATTTCGTTTTTAGCAAGGCAGAAATATGTTGCGGTATTCTGCTTACAGTTTTCACAATGCATGCAGTTCATTGTATACTATTGACCTCCAGTTCATCAATCAAAATATTCAAATTCTAATTCATACATTTTTACGGTATCCCCGTCTTGTACACCCATTTGCCTTAACTCATCAACGATACCTCTCTTTCTAAGAACCTTCTGGAAGTATTTTATGGAGTCACTATCATCAAGATTTACTGATGCCAGTAATTGTTCTACTAGCCTGCCTTCTACAATGTATACTCCATTTTCCTTCCTAATGTTGTAAGGTTTTTCGTCTGTATTCTTATGATACACCAATTCTTGCATTTCTTCAACTGGTTCTTCAACATCTTTTACCTCTTCAAGAATATTATATACCTTATCCATCAGAGGGTCTAATCCTTTTTTCGTTGCAGCAGATATGGCAAATACCTCGTAACCCTGCTCCATTAAGGCATCTCGTACTCTAATATAGTTTTCCTCCGCTCCTGGTATATCCATTTTATTACAAGCAACTACTTGAGGCTTTGAGGATATTCGTTGGTTATATAATTTTAGCTCTTCATTTATTTTATAAAAATCATCTAACGGATCTCTGCCTTCTATACCGGAAACATCCAGAATATGCACAATAACTTTAGTTCTTTCTACATGCCTTAAAAAGTCATGTCCCAGTCCAACTCCCGTATGTGCTCCTTCTATTAGTCCTGGTATATCTGCTATTACAAAGCTCCTTCCGTCTCCTAAATCTACCACTCCTAGATTAGGAACAAGAGTAGTAAAATGATAATTTGCTATCTTAGGCTTTGCAGAAGTAATAATGGACAGAAAGGTTGATTTTCCCACGTTAGGGAAGCCTACCAAGCCAACATCAGCCAAAAGCTTTAACTCAAGCTCAACTGTTCTTTCTTCACCCTTTTCCCCTGGATGCGCAAACCTAGGTGCTTGTCGGGTAGGCGTGGCAAAATGAGTGTTTCCTCTTCCACCAGTTCCACCCTTTGCAGCTCTTATAGTGCTTCCCGCTTCCTTTAAGTCACCTATGATTAAGCCAGTCTCTGAGTCTCGGATAATAGTACCAACTGGTACTTTAATATATAAATTCTCTGCACTTTTTCCAAAGCTGTTATTAGAGCCGCCCTGCTCGCCGCCTTCAGCTATATGCTTTCTCTTATATCTAAAATCCATTAAGGTTCTTAAGGCGTCATCAGCAATAAAAATTACGTCGCCGCCATCGCCTCCATCACCGCCATCAGGTCCACCATTAGGAGCATATTTTTCTCTTCTGAAGGAAACTCTTCCGTCTCCACCATCTCCCGCTTTAACAAAGATTTTTGCTATATCTACAAACATTCTTCCACCTCTATCAATATTATAGCTAAGACACTTTAAAATTGAAAATTCTTTCAACTAAAAGTCTCTAAGCTCTTTGTGAGAAACAACTAGAAATATTTAATTAAGTAGTTGTTTCTCTTTATAGCTAAGACACTTTAAAATTGAAGATTTTTTCAACCAAAAGTCTCTAAGCTATTTGTGAGAAACAACTAGAAATATTTAATTGTGAAGTTGTTTCTTTTTATAGATGCTCCCTATGATATATATTATGTTCTTTTTCATGAAATGGAACATCATCAGCTATGTATCGAATTTCTGGCATATTTCATTTATAGTTTTAAGTAATGACTAATGTTTTATGCATTTTAAGTTTTATTTTAACAGGCATTGCCATATTTTTCAACACTAATCAGAAATAAATACTAAAATACTTTATTGAGAAGCAAACTTTCCGTATAATACAATAAAGGTACAGTAAAAACTGTACCTTTAGATAGATGACATTATTGAGCAACAGGATATACGCTAACCTGCTTTTTGTCCTTGCCTTTTCTTTCAAACTTTACAACACCCTCAACAAGCGCAAACAATGTATCATCTTTACCTATTCCAACATTGTTGCCTGGATGTATCTTTGTTCCTCTTTGTCTAACCAATATATTACCAGCAAGTACTACTTGTCCGTCAGCTCTCTTTACTCCCAGTCTCTTTGATTCACTGTCACGACCGTTTCTGGAGCTACCAACCCCTTTTTTATGTGCAAACAATTGAAGGTTAATTCTTAGCATGGACTACACCTCCTCTTTTTCCAATAACCTAATATATTTTCTATAGCTCGATTCTATATTCTTTAAGCCCTCATACATGGTTTCAAGTATCGCAGAGCTTTTTAATTCTTGAATCTCTGATTTGGTATCAGATATTCTGCACCATAAATAGCCATCTTTAATATCGTATTCAAAAACTATATTTGCAATTTTATCTAGTCCAATAAGAGCTGTTTGTGTTAATACAGATACTGCACTACATACGATATCCTCACCATGCTTTTTATAGCCTGCATGCCCTGTAACCTTAAAACCTGTGATAATATTGTTTTTACGCTGAATTTCAATATTAATCATCTTATAAAAATTAGAAATTGATTTTGTCTATTCTAACCTTTGTAAATGGCTGTCTATGACCTTGTTTCTTTCTGTAATCCTTCTTTGGCTTGTATTTGAATACGATAACCTTCTTGCCTTTTCCTTCTGTCAATACTGTTGCTTCAACTTTAGCTCCAGTTACAACAGGTGTACCAATTTTCAGGTCACCCTCCTTTGACACAGCAAGTATCTCATCAAACATAACCTTTTCTCCGGTAGCTATATTTAGTTTTTCGATTGTGATTATATCACCTTCGTTAACTGTATATTGCTTTCCGCCAGTCTTTATTATTGCATACATTAGGCTACACCTCCTCATTATTAAGTCTCGCCGAAATCTAGGTAAAAATTTGAACCCGTTTCGTGCGGATACGCCTACATCAATATACTTTACCATAGCATGGCAAGTTTGTCAATCCATATTTTATATTTGTTTAACTAAAATCTTGCCTTCACCTTCACATTGGGGACAGACTGCCAGAAACGAATTTTCAGCTCTCTGTCTAACCTTCTTTCTAGTCATTTCTAACAATCCCAATTGGGTCATTTCAAAAACATTGGTTCTTGTCCGGTCCTTTTTCAAAGCATTTCGCAGTACTTCTATTACCAGCTTTTCATGTTCCTTATCAGGCATATCTATAAAATCTATAATTACTATTCCGCCAATGTCTCTAAGCCTCAATTGCTTGGCTATTTCCTTTGCAGCCTCAGTATTGGTTTTAAAAACAGTGTCTTTTAAATCAATAGTTCCAACAAATTTCCCTGTATTAACATCTATAGAAGTTAAGGCCTCAGTTTGGTCTATTACTATGTACCCTCCGCTTTTCAACCATACCTTTCTGCTTAACATTTTATTAATCTGAGAGCTGATATTATAATAGTCATAGATATCATAACTGAAATCAAAATAGTGAACCCTCTTTTTAAGCTCAGGTGAGAAAAGTGAAAGAAGCTCCATAACCTTTTCATAATGCTCTAAATCATTAATAACAAACTTATCTATATCCTTTGTAAAAACATCTCTTACTGTTCTGTATATAATATTAATGTCCTTATGAACTATTCTTGGGACACTGCCGGTCTTGTTGCTTTTTATTTTTTCCCAGAGATTCAGAAGAAAAACCATATCATCGTCAAAGTCCTCTTTTGTGCAGCCCTCAGCAGCAGTTCTTACTATTAAGCCCATGCCGGCAGGCTTCAACTCATCAACAATCAACTTTAAACGTTCTCTTTCCTCCTCCTTCTCTATTCGTCTAGATATGCCCACATACTCAACTGTAGGCATAAGCACCAGATATCTGCCAGGCAAGGTTATATGTGTTGTCACTCTAGCTCCCTTTGTATGTATAGGCTCTTTAACCACCTGAACCATTATTTCCTGTCCTGCCTTTAGAACATCGTTTATGTTAATTCCCTTAAACTGTGCCAAATCATTGCTGTCGTCTTCATCATCTGTATACCCATTAGGAATTGCATCCTTTACATATAAGAATGCATTTTTATCTGATCCAATGTTTACAAATGCTGCCTGCATACCTTGTAATACATTTTCTACTCGTCCTCTATATATATTTCCTACTATTGATTCATTTACAAATTTTTCTACGTAAATCTCTGCAAGCTCTTCATTTTCTAACAGAGCCACCTTAGTATGCTTTGGTTGGACATCTATTATTATTTGCTTCATTGATCAAACTCCTTTACAGCTTATTCCTTTTCCATACTTGCATATTGAAGTAGATCCAGCAACTGTCCATTGGCTTCAGCGTATACTTCCTCTCTGTTAATCCTTACGCTGGATATATCTAATTTACAGTGTTCTCTTAATGCTGTAACTAAAAGCTCAGGCTTTAGATTTGCTCTACTTCCGCTTAAAAGTAAACATTTAATGCAGTATCTGTCAGCTTCATTGCTTACTACCTTTATATTCATTATCATAGGCTTAATATCTATTTCCTTAAGTGCGAAATCCTTCTTGGGCTGTTCCTTCATCACAAGTATATGATCCATATCAGCCAATTCGCCCAGCTTTGATTCCACCAGTTCAGGAGTAATATTCTTTATAAGCATACATATAGTATATTTAGCATGGGTTACAATACCCATCGCACTCTTGGCTTTCGGCTTCAATACAACACCATCTACAGGCTTTATTCCAACAGGAAGCTTATCTGCAAGTCTTGTTAATATCTCATCAACAGTTATTAAACCATCAAACTTAATATCCACATACTCGGCATCGCTGGTAACCCCCAAGGATAGGGGAGCACCGAAGGATATTTCCTGATGAGGATTAAAGCCGCTGCTGTAGGATATTGGCAGCTCTGACCTTCTAATGGCTCTCTGAAAGGTCCGCATTAAATCCAAATGTGATATATACTTTACTTCACTTTCCTTTGTGAATTTTAAACGAATCACTACTGCTTGCTTTTCCATACTATTTACACACACCGCCTTCCTCTAAAAGATTAATACCACAGCCTGTGCAAACAGTTCTGCAATCTCTGGTCAGTTCTCCCTTTAGAGCTTTTTTGTATTCGCTTCTCAGATACTTTTTAGTTATACCTACATCTATATGATCCCAAGGAAGCACCTCTTCTGTTTCTCTTCTTCTATAAGCATAAAACTCAGGGTCTATGCCGCACTCACTAAATGCCTGCATCCATAAGTCATATTTAAAATGCTGATCCCAGCCATCAAACTTGCAGCCTAACTGCCATGCACGCAGCAAAGCCTCTCCAACTCTCCTGTCGCCTCTTGCAAAAACTGCCTCAAGATAGCTTACATACGGCTCATGCCAGTTATAGCTTATCTGCTTTTTCTTAATAGCATTTCTAAGATACTTCTGCTTTTCCTTTAGGGTTTCAATTGTATCCTGGGGCTCCCATTGAAATGGCGTAAACGGCTTTGGAACAAAGGAGGATACGCTGACAGTAACGTTCAAGCCTTTGCCTCTTTTTTCCTTTGGCACACCATAATATGTATCAACAACCTTATATCCTAAATCAGCTATTCCCTGCACATCCTCTATAGTTTCTGTAGGCAGTCCTATCATAAAGTACAATTTTATATTGCTGTAGCCGGTAACAAAAGCGGCTTCAACGGATTTTACCAAATCCTCCTCTGTAACCCCTTTATTTATTACATCCCTCAGCCTCTGGCTTCCTGCTTCTGGTGCGAAGGTAAGTCCGCTCTTACGTATTTTTTGTACCTCTTGAACCAGCTTCATAGAAAATGAATCTATTCTAAGTGAGGGCAGCGAAAGTCCCACCCGCTTGCTTTGATACTTTGATACAAGCTTTTCAACCAATTCATTCAGCTTTGAAAAATCGCTGGTGGATAGTGAAGAAAGTGATATTTCTTCATAGCCTGAGCTTTCTAAAAGCCTGTCAGCTATTTCGACCAGCTCCTCCATAGTTCTTTCCCGAATAGGTCTATAAATCATACCTGCCTGACAGAATCTGCATCCTCGTGTACAGCCGCGGAATATCTCCAGCATAATCCTATCATGGACTATATCTATAAATGGTACTATTATTTTATCTGGAAAGTAACTGTTATTAAGATTTTTGACTACTCTCTTTTTTACCTTTTTTGGCACATTGTCGTTCTGCGGCTTTATTTCCTTGACTGTCTTATCTTCATTATATTCTACGCTGTATAAAGCTGGCACGTATACTCCTCTTATACTGGATACGGCTTGTAGAAACTCTTGTCTGGACTTTCCCGAAGCTTTCCATTGTCTATAGGCATCCATTACTTCTAGTATTACCTCTTCGCCTTCGCCTAAAATAAACAAATCAACGAACTCTGCCAGAGGCTCTCCGTTGTATGCACAAGGTCCCCCAGCCATTACAAATGGCTCTCCTTCTTTTCTTTGTGATGAACGCAGCGGTACTCCTGCTAAATCCAACATATTTAAAATATTTGTATAGCTCATCTCATATTGTAATGTAAAACCAATAAAATCAAAGCTGTCTATGTAGTCTCTGCTTTCCAATGCAAAAAGTTTTATATTGTTTTTCCTCATGGCTTCTTCCATGTCCTGCCACGGGGCAAATACTCTTTCACAGTAAATATCTTTTTGATCATTTAAAAGATGATACAAAATTTTTGTACCTAAATGCGACATACCTACCTCATAAACATCTGGAAAACAGAATGCATATCTGATGTTTATATTATCTAGTGCCTTGTGTATGCTGTTGTATTCTGTTCCTATATACCGTCCCGGTTTTTCCACAGTAGGAAGCAGCTCTTCATAAATAAATTCTTTTGTATTGTTATTATTCATTTAAACCTCCTATAAACTAAATAAGTTACCATAATGGCTATCGTATTCCATATACCTTTCTTATAATAAGCTACATTGTAAATTTTTAAACATAGTATACGCT